>DATHGW010000418.1:0-3302 GCA_035317445.1 Puia sp. | reverse complement strand
TTTTCTGCCAGCTCACTTAATTGCCCAGGAATTCAGGGCCGGAGCCGCTTTCAGGGTTATTACGCCGCATCCCTTATTACCGGTGTCTGGAGGGATTGGTACTCCCAGGCCTGCCACGATACAACAGGGAGATCTTTATGCCCGGGCTTTTGTAATGGAAAAAGGGACAATCCGTATTGCCATCGTTGGGGTGGATAATCTAGGATGGACGGCCATCCTGGGGGATCGTTCCCGATCTTTGATAAAGAGTATTCCGGCAGAAAACATCATCATAGGAGCGACACATACGCACAGTGCACCCGATGCCTATGCGTTTCCTGACGAGACTGGCAAAACAGGGGCCGATCTAAAATACCTGGATTGGTGCACGCATCAGATAGCTGATGCCGTGAATGAAGCCATCAAAAACCTTGCGCCTGCCACGCTGAAAACAGCGGTTGCAGAAACCAAAGGCCGCATATCCTATAACTATTACGCTGAACAACTCTTCGATCCGAGATGCGGTGTTATCCAAGCTATCGCAACAGCTGGTGCCCATGCCGGCCACCCGATCGCTACCCTGGTGAACTACGCTATTCATCCCGAAGTGATTGGATCCAGCCAGGGTATCCTGAGCCCCGACCTTTGCGGTCCGTTGTATGAGCGAATTGAATCAAAAATTGGAGGGTTGGCTATTTTCATGAACGGCGCCCAGGGAGGCATGGTGACTGCAGACAATCGAAAACGGAAAGGCGAAAAAGATGAAAAGAACGGGGAGGCAAATACCTGGGACGAATGTATCCGGATCGGACAACTGCTTGCAGATGAAGCCTTGCGCATTATTGCCGATGCACCCACGCAGAAGGACCCTCAAATCTATTGTGGTTCGAAGCTGATTCGATTTCCTGTCGATAACCCAGTTATGAAGTACATTCTCAACAATAGTCCGTTGAAAAGTCCATTAGCTAAAAATGATTCCATTTGGACCAGAATCAATATTCTTAATATTGGTGAAGCCCAGGTACTGACGATACCCGGTGAGGCGTTGCCCAATATTGGATATTATGTAAAACGCAACATGCTTACAACGCAACCCATGCTTTTTGGACTCACCAATGATGCTTTTGGATATATCCTGGCAAAAGTAGATTATCGAAGTTTTAAGAGATATGACTACATCAGCAATACAACACTCGGCGAAATGACCGGGGAAATCTATATGGACCAGGCACTAAAACTGGTAGCTGAATCCCCGCGGAGCCAGTCGGGCCCAATAGTCAGGTAAAATACCTAAGGGGATAAAACTAATTAACTGTAATCCAGGTAAAGGATTGTTCATTGCTGTGTAGCACATGGTCTGGGCGGGTTTTGTCAAGTACACGTATTGCTTGTCGATCTATTTGTTCAAGCCATTGCCTATTTACTCAAAAATGCATTTTCCATTTGTTGTATTTCCCCCCGGGATAAATCCATTTTGCCGGCTTCCTCGTGCCAGTGGCTTACGACTTTAGTGACTTGATCAATGATGATTTCTCTTTCCTCTTTATTAACCCGGAATTTCTCAGCGGTTTCGCGGGCAAGGCCCGCCGCAAGACTTTTTGAAAATAAAAAACAGGAATTGGTTTGAAATTGAAATGCTCGTCGCCTATAAGTAAACACTTACAATAATATTTGTATTGAGATTAGAGAGGTTTATTACAAAAAAAGACCATGCGTGATAAAATAAATTCTGGACAACAAACCTCGATTTCCTTTAATCATACTTTATTCCTGCAGCTTTGGCTTTACTTCATGCATATAAGTCAAGGCTTTTTCACGATCATCCAATTGCATCAACTTATCTGGTAGTTTTGCTCTCTCAGCAGGTGTGGAAACTTCCAGATCGCGAATATAGGCTACATGCAAAAATCCGGTCAGTGAAGAATCCAGGGCTTCATTCGCTGGAACGGGTGCTGGCTCCGCCATTGGCACAGCAACACCCGCTTCTACCAATTTGGATGGCGTATCCCTGGGACTATCCAGGCTGATAAGATCGAGGAAATTATTTGCCAATTGATCCCTTTCTGTCAAGTGACCGATGCCAAAAAGCTTTTCCAGGCTGGCTAAAATGGAGGTATGGTCATAGGTTCTTTTATCAATAAGGTTTTTCTCAATTAATGGAGAAATGATTATAGAAGGTACGCGAATACCATATTGTTTAAAATTGAAATGGTTTTTGGTATAGTGTTTGGAATCACCCGGATCTTCGGCAAGCGGGGGTATGATATGATCGTAAAACCCGCCATGCTCATCATATGTGATGACTAGTATACTTTCCTCCCAGATTGAGGAGTTTCGGATCGTTTCATAGACTTCTTTCATTAACCTTTCTCCACTGGTAACATCATCCAGCGGATGTTGCGAATTACCTCCGAGATAATTTCCCTGTAAAAAATGTCCGTAGTTAGGCTCTATGAAAGTGTATGCAGGGAAGCCTGGTTTCTGGATATCGATTTTCAAGTCTGCAAAAGCTATTATGTCATTGGCCCGGATACCTTTTAGTGCGAGCACCTGGGGAAATTTGCTCCCTGCATAGATGGTCCAATTGATCCGGTGCTCGGAGAGGCAATTAAATATTGTCCCTTTATCAAACTTAAATCCCTTGAAGGTATCTGCGATTAATATTTGACCAAGTGAAGGGCTGTCGTCCAATCCCCCGGAAGTTGCCGCGTGAACAAAAAACCGGTTCGGCCAGGTGGGGCCTGGCATGGAAGAAAACCAATGATCGCAGACAACAAATTCCCTGGCAAGTTGTGTAAGTATCGGCAATTTATCAGGCGAGAAGGCCTTCATAATGACACTCGGATCAGCCGGGATATTTTTTTGATTCTGATAATTTTGGACAAACCCTGAATTGTTTATTTTAGTAGGATAACATCCGGTTTGATCCAGCTTAGCATTCGGATCTCCGGTTAATTGTCTCATTACGTCTGCAAAGTCATGACCTGGGTCCGGCAAATCCAATATAAACGGGGCTTCGGCGGCCGAATATACCGGGTTGTTTGCGTTATCCGGATTAAACGGCGGATTTTCCGGATCAATTCCTTCAACGAATCCCTGTTGGTTAGTACCTGCAATTTTACCGGTGATGTTTGAATAACCCAACATATGGTCAAAGGAGCGGTTCTCCATCATCAGCACAATAACATGTTTAATTTTCGTTTGAATGGCTTGCAATTGTGGGGCCGTCAGCATATGTATTTTATTTAGGAGGTTCTATATTTCATTTTCTTTTAGCACTTAGATTAAAGAGTGGTATATCCACTGCTAAGAAAGCATTAAAA
>DATHGW010000417.1:0-2836 GCA_035317445.1 Puia sp. | reverse complement strand
CTACTGGCCGATTTCTTTGCCCGCAAATTTGCAAAAAAGACCGGGAAGCCTTTCAACGGGATTAAGCCTTCCGCCCTCGAAGAAATGATGACTTATGACTGGCCAGGCAATATCCGGGAAATGGAAAATGTGGTCGAACAGGCATTCGTGCTGAATGATGGCAAAAGCCCACTTCAGTGGGGGCGTCCTTTGGTCAATAATCGTCCGGTCGTCTCGTCACCCGCAGCCGCTGACCCTCTCTCCCATTCGCTGCCGGGGATCAGGGCGCAACAGCAAGCCGCAGAAAAGGACTATCTCCTTTCGATACTAAAAAAGACCAATGGCCGTGTTCGGGGCATGGGAGGTGCGGCGGAGATCCTCAACATGAAACCGACGACCCTGGAATCCCGAATGGCAAAATTGGGTATCAAAAAGGAACACGGATAGAAGTCCCTCCATTACTATCGTAGCTATCTCCAATCCTCCAATATTTTCGGAGGAATATCCATCAAAAGGCCGCGCACCGGCGATCGGCTTCAGCAGAAGTCCAGTTAACCTGCTGAAACTCAACCATGTCGAAACGTCCGGTTCCCTTACATCAGTTTGGCACACAAATGGAAACCTTTTTCAACACTTACCAATAGCAAAAACTTATGGAAAAATCACAAGGCTATTCCTTTTGCAATACCGGACTCGTGAAGGGCCGGGATAATTTTTTTTCTATCAGTCAGCTTCAGCCGGCCGGCTTCGGGTATGAAGAAGAAAACGAAAGCCTGAAAAGCGACCATCACTATAAAATCATCTGGGTTGTCAATGGTTCGGGAACAAATTGGATGGACCTGGAGCAAACCGCCATTGCGAATAATACCCTTTATTTTATAAAACCAAGCCAGGCACACAGATTTCAACCGGAAGCGGATGTGAAAGGATATGTGGTCTGCTTTACGGATGCATTTTTGGATATCGAGGACCCGCGATCGGAGACGGCTTATTACAATTACCTGTTCACCCTATTCGCCTCGGCACGGGGCATAGCGATCAAAAGTGAGATCTTTCCGGACCTGCTGGATATCACGGAAAAAATGATCAAGCTATGCAATCATTCAGATTTATTCAGGATGGAGATACTGCGTCGCTATTTCAAGATATTTCTTTTATACCTGACCAGGGAGCTGGAAGGAAATTTTCATGTCGCCATACAGTCCAGGAACTTCGAATTGGTCCAGCGGTTTCTGTCGCTGCTGGATAAAAAATTCAAAACCCACAAAAAGGTTTCGGATTATGCCAGTGACATCGTGGTCACACCCAACTACCTCAACGAGATCACGAAGAAGATCACGGGATATTCCGCCGGACATCATATCCGGCAACGCGTCGCTCTGGAGGCAAAACGCCTGAGCGTGTATTCTGATACCGGGATGAAAGAAATAGCCTACAATCTTGGCTTTTCCGACAGTGCACATTTCAGCAAATTCTTCAAGACCGTAACGGGCATGAATTTCAGGGATTTCAAAAAAATGAAGGTGATCGTCCTGCCTGCGAGCTGATATATTGTACTTGTCGTTATTGTCTGTCCACTGTGTAATTCAGTTCAGTTACCCCGCAGGTAAATTGTCGGGTAGTCAATAGTTTTAGTTTTATTTTGTCTTTGATGTCTACAAACAATGGAATGCCTCGTCCAAGAATAATTGGATTAACAAATAGCCAGTAGCCGTCAATTAAGTTCAGTTGAATAAGTGAATGTGTTGCTGTCGGGCTACCAAAAAGCAAGATGTCTTTACCTGCCTGTTGTTTTATTTCATTTATTCTGTCCGAAAGGTTCTCGCTAATAATTTTTGTGTTAGTCAAACCCGCGTCTTTCATTGTTGATGATAAAACAACTTTGTGAACTTTTTTATACCACTTTGAATGTTCAATGTCGTGCCCGCTCGCTGTCGGCTCGTCTCCTGCGGTAGGCCAGTAATCTTCCATCATCTGATAAGTTATTCGTCCATATAATGCAGTGTCGCCTTCGTTTATCCGCTTACCGACATAATCAAAAATTTCTTCATCAACTTTAATCCAATCCATTTCTCCGTTCAGTCCTGCTACAAAACCGTCAAGCGATATGTGCATAAATGAAATTATTTTTCTCATATAGTTCTATTTTTTATTGTTGTCTATGGTTTGTTACTGTCTTTTTACAATGACTAATATTTTAAGATAGTTTTCAAGTCGATTTAAAGTTTGCTTACCACCTTCAATGGCATTTACCTTTCTATTTAATTCTTCAATAATTGCTTTTGACTTAAATACCGACTTCATTGTCAATAATGTTTTTCCTTCAACCTCTTCAAATAAAACTGAAACTGTGAAGTTATAATCTTCGCTTCTTTCACCAGAATGCTTATAGGACAACAGGGAAGGTTTTTTCACTTCTATATACTCAATTTTGTTATCCCAATCCCGTCCCATACCGTGCATAATGAATTCCCAAATTTTGCCTGGTTCTACATTCATTGATTTTGTAGTTAGCGAAAAACCGTTTGGTCCCCACCATTCTTTTATATGGGCCGGATTGGTCCATACTTCCCAAACTAAATCTCTTGGGGCATCAAGAATCCTTGTATGTATAAGAATGTTCTCTTCTTGTTTGAATGTATTGTAATTTTCCATCTTTCTATTTCTTCTTTTTTTGAATTTTAGCCAGATAACTTTCCAATGAGTCAAGTTTATTGTCCCAATATTTCCGATATTGATCTACCCAATCTGTTACTTCATTTAATTTTGCGAGTTTAGCTTCGCAATATCTTTCCCTGCCTTGTTGTTTGATCACAATAAGACCACAATCATTAAGGAATTGTACATGCAATGAAAC
>DATHGW010000416.1:0-2749 GCA_035317445.1 Puia sp. | reverse complement strand
CGGCAGGTCTTTGCGGGGTTTGAAATCATAAAAGAAGAAGAAAAACCGGTCGGGGTAAACGCGGCGTTGCATTATGCTTTTGCAAAGGCGTTTTTTGCGGGTATCGGGATCATGACCGTCACGGCATCGCCCTATGGTTGGGCGGGATGGGCATGGAAGGAATTGAGGATAGATATCACCGTGAGTCACCATCCCCAGCTCGGGTTTACTCCGGGTATCGCCTTGTTCTTTGGCTCTGTGAACGCAAAAAAGGAGGAAGCTACCGATGATCGCTAGCAGGGTATGTTTCCTGTTGACGCTGTGCTTCATTTGTAAGGGATTGAGCGGGCAGTCGACGACGGAGACCACGGTCCTGGAGCAGCAACTCGAAGGGTTGTCAGAAAAGCAGGATGCGGTTACCGAAGACGACCAGCATTGGCAGGAACTGGATGGATTTCTCCGGCACAGGATCGATCTGAACCATGCGGCCGGGGACGATTTGCAGGCTTTGGGGATGCTTAGCGATCTGCAGATAAAGAATTTTATCGGGTACAGGTCGTTGTTAGGCGGACTGCTTTCGAAATATGAGTTGCAGGCGGTACCAACCTGGGACCTGGAGACCATCCGGAGATTACTGCCCTATGTGAGTGTAGGAGAAGAAAGCGGGCCCTTGCCAGGCTTGGGGCAGCGATGGAAAGGCGGAGATCATAGCCTGCTGCTGCGCGAATCGCAGGTGCTCGAAAAATCGCAGGGTTTTCGTAAGCCAGTAGATTCAACGGCTTCCTGGTATGCGGGTAGTCCGCAACGCATCTTCTTCAGGTATGGATACAATAACAGGAACCTGCTGCAGTATGGCATATTAGGAGACAAGGATGCCGGCGAACAATTTTTCCGCGGCGCAGAACCCAACGGGTTCGATTTCTACTCTTTTTATTTTTTTGCGAAGCGCATCGGCATCATCAAATCATTGGCCCTTGGTGATTTTAGGGTAAATATGGGACAGGGACTGATTCAATGGCAGGGACAGGCATTTAGCAAGAGCGCCGATGTGCTGGCGGTCAAAAGGCAATCAGCCATCCTCCGTCCATACCACTCCGCCGGCGAATTTGATTTTCACCGCGGCATGGGGATCAGCCTGCAACTAAAAAAATGGGAGGGCACGGCTTTTATTTCATTCAGGAATATCAGCAGTAACCTCGAACCCGATACTTCCACCAGGGATGAAGCCGCATCTTCGTTTGCGCCTTCGGGTTACCACCGGACAGCAAGTGAATTGGCCGACAAAAACAATATGCGGCAGTTTGTCCTCGGTGGCAACCTGGGTTTTTCGTCAGGGGGATTCCATTTTGGCCTCAACTCGGTCTGTTATCGATTTTCAAAGCCAGTCAGGAAGCAGAACAGACCCTATAACCTCTATGCGATCCGTGGATCTTACTGGTCCAATGCGAGTGCAGATTACAGTTATACTTATCATAACCTGCACTTGTTCGGGGAAGCAGCCGTTGACAAGAACCTCCGAACGGCCTTTGTTCAGGGAACTATGATCAGCCTGGGTCAATCCATGGATGCGGCTATATTGTATCGTTATATTGACCCGCGATACCAGGCCTTATATGCAAATGCCTTTACGGAAAGCTCAAGTCCTTCCAATGAAAACGGGCTGTATGCGGGTTTGTCGGTCCGTCCAACCCCGGCCTGGCAACTAGACCTTTTCTTTGACAGTTACCAGTTCCCCTGGCTGAAATACCGGGCAGACGGTCCGGGTCATGGCCAGGATTTTTTCGTCCAGGTTTTTTACAAGCCTGCAAAAACATGGAATGTCTGTACGCGTTTTAAATATGCGGCAAAGACCATCAATGCATCGGGCACTTTATTGCCTGCGCATGAATTGAGGCTGGTTCCGGTGCAGGACTGGCGCCTGGACTTTACAGCCGCCATCAGCCGGACTTTAAGGGTCAGAAGCAGGGCGGAAGCATTGTGGTTTGACCAGCATGCAGAACACGCCGAACAAGGCTGGCTGGGATTGGTCGATCTGTATTATCATCCTGTATCGATGCCTTTCCAGATCAACGGAAGGATTCAGTATTTTGAAACGGGCGGTTACTCATCGCGGATATATGCTTTTGAGCGCGATGTATTGTACAGTTACTCCTTACCTGCTTTTTATGACCGGGGATGCACTTATTATATTAATATACATGCAAAGCTGAACCGGCTGCTCCATTTGTGGAAAACAAGGAAACCGGAATGTGAAATCTGGCTGAGGTGGTCTCAAACTGTTTTTCAGGGAAAAAATGCTATCGGAACAGGTTTGGATGAAATTGCTGGAAATAAACGGTCGGAGATCAAATGTCAAATGGTCACCAACTGGTAAAAAAGTAATTTTTTTGCAGCATTTAGCGACAAATGATTGTCTTCAACTAAAATAGGGTCTTTTTTTAACATTTTTTTTGTAAAAATTAAAAGTTCCTATATTTACAGCTTCTAAAACCAAAAACTCACAGTCACATGAGAAAATTTCTATCACTGTTTGCAGTGCTGGTATTGTGTTCCGTATTGGCATTCGCGCAAACTAAAGTTGTTACCGGAAAGGTAACAGATCAGCAAGGACAGCCGGTCCCATTTGCTTCTATCCGCGTTAAGGGGACTAAGCAAGGTGTAAGCGCTGACGCTGATGGTAACTATTCCATCAGGGTTAAGACAGGAGACGCTTTGGTGGTTACAGGTACAGGACTCACCTTAAAAGAGGCTGTTGTCGGGGATGGGACTA
>DATHGW010000415.1:0-5226 GCA_035317445.1 Puia sp. | reverse complement strand
CGATCATGCGTACGGAGATCATTAAAGTGGCTGGTCCCACGACCGCCCGCAGGGTCTGCGATCGACGGTGATCGCATCTTACAACAATTCCTTTTCGTACTTTGCAAATAATTACAAAAATCATTCGCATATCCGCACATTAACTGTATGAGTTTCCTGCAACACTTCAAAGAAATAACCACCTTCGCTTTTGACATCGATGGAGTGCTGACCGATGGAACGATTTTTGTTTTTGATGATGGGGAACAGGTTCGGCGCATGAATATCAAAGACGGCTATGCACTGCAATTGGCCATCAAAAAAGGATACCGGGTAGTGGTCATCTCCGGAGCTGTGTCAGAAGCTGTTAAAATCAGATTAAATAAATTAGGTGTTCAGCATGTTTTTTTGCAGGTGCACGATAAGAAATCGACCCTGGAATCATACATCCGCGATGAAAAAATTTCCTGGAAAGAACTGCTGTTTATGGGAGATGATATCCCTGACCTGGAAGCCATGCAACATGCGGGAATGTCTTGTGCACCGCTGGATGCAGCCTCTGCCATCCGGGATATGGCAAAATACATTTCTCCATGTAAAGGTGGGGAAGGTTGTGTCCGGGATGTTATTGAAAAAGTGATGAAGCTGCGGGGCGACTGGCAACTGGATACTCATGTTCCGTCGAAATAGGCAGCACTTTGACTGTTGCCGCATAATCCATTTATGAATTCTATCTGCTATCTTGCAGTTTCTACATTTTGAATGAACATGAAATTGTTAGGTGCATTTTTTAGATTGATCCGTTGGCCCAACCTCCTGTTCATCGTCCTGACGCAATTTCTTTTTTATTCCTGTATTATTTTACCCAGTTTCGGCGGCGGCTTGTTCAGTCAGAATATGAACGTATTAGACATCGGGGAATTCTGGCTCCTTTCCTTATCTTCTGTATTGATTGCTGCTGCCGGGTACATTATCAACGACTATTTCGATCTGAACATTGACCGCGTCAATAAACCCGATAAAATTGTGGTGGAGCGCGTCATCAAAAGAAGGTGGACAATCTTATGGCATTGGATATTGTCTGGGCTGGGCATTTTGTTAGGATTCTACGTCAGCTGGAAATTGCGTAACCCGATCATTGGCTTCTCCAATATAATTTGCGTTGGGTTGCTCTGGTTTTACAGCACTACTTTCAAAAGAAAATTACTCATCGGCAATATCGTTGTATCGCTGCTTACTGCCTGGGTGATCCTGGTTCTGTATGCCTGCGAATTTCGGCTACACAGGCTTGTGGACCAGGTCTATCATCAACCCCTGGCCAGGGTGTACAAATTTGCTGTACTGTATGCCGCCTTTGCTTTTATCACTTCGCTGATCCGCGAAGTCGTAAAAGATATGGAAGATATGGAAGGAGATGCTCATGACGGCTGTCGTACCATGCCGATCGTTTGGGGTGTGCCTGTTTCCAAAGTATTTGTGGCAACCTGGCTGGTCGTCCTGATCGTTTCCCTGGTGGCAGTGCAGTTTTATGTTTTACAATACCGCTGGTGGTGGAGTATAGTCTATTCGCTGTTCTGCCTCATCCTGCCCCTGATCCGTCTGCTGCGCGACCTTCGCAGGGCGGTTACAAGCGCCGACTATCACCGGCTGAGCAGCCTGATCAAAATCATCATGCTATCCGGAATTCTTTCAATGATCTTTTTCAAATGGTACACTTCATGGATCGTATAATACTGGCATCGCAGTCACCCAGGAGACAACAATTAATGGAATGGGCACGAATTGACTTTGAAATCATGGTGAGTGAAGCAGATGAAACTTTTCCCGAAAGCCTCCCAGTCGGTCAGGTTCCAATTTATATTGCAAGAAACAAGGCGGATGCGGTGGCAAATAAGTTGGATGCGGAACCCATCATCGTAGCAGCCGATACGATTGTGGTGCTGCAGGGAAAAGTGCTAGGTAAACCCAAAGACAGGATGGATGCCATTTCCATATTATCTCAGCTCTCCGGCAAGGAACACCAGGTGATCACCGGCGTGGTGATACGCCAGGGAAAGAAGGAGGTCTCTTTTGCAGATACAACACGCGTCTGGTTTCATGAACTTACCCTGGAGCAGATAGAATTCTATGTTGATCACTACAGTCCTTACGACAAGGCCGGGGCTTATGCCATTCAGGAATGGATCGGCGTCGTGGGTATCCGCTCCATCGAGGGCGATTTTTATAATGTCATGGGATTGCCCGCGAGTCGGGTGATTGGCGTGCTGGGTGCCTGGGGTTCTGAGTCTGAGTAGTTGAATAGTTGATAAGTTGACTGGTTGACAAGTTAACAAACTTATCAACTTATCAACTCCAAAGGGTGATTTCACTTTTATAAAGCATCTCCCAACACGTATCTTTCCCGAATGCCGCAGATATGGTCTATGACGGAAAAACTATTCCAGTTTATCTGGCAGTTCAGGTATTTCAATCAAACTGACCTGCGGCTGGAGAACGGCGAATCCGTTCAGGTCGTTTTGCCAGGACAATTAAATCAGAATCAAGGTCCGGATTTCCTGAATGCCAAAATAAAAATAGGCAGCACTTTATGGGTAGGTCATGTGGAACTGCATCTTCACAGTTCCGACTGGGAAAAACATGCGCATACCCAGGATAAAAATTACAGGAATGTAATCCTCCATGTAGTGATGGAAAATGATGCAAGGATAGAAGGAAACGAGATGGCAACACTGGTGCTTCATAACCGCGTCTCGAAAATATTACTGGAGAAATACACCGAATGGATGAGGGACCGGTCTTTCATACCCTGTGAAAAAAATATTCTTCAGGTTCCCGGATTAGTTTGGACCAGCTGGAAGCAACGGATATTGGTTGAACGACTGCAGCGTAAATCCGTCATCATTAGGCAATACCTGCTCGAAAGCCATTCACATTGGGAAGAAATTTTCTGGTGGATGATGGCCGCCAACTTCGGGGCAAAAGTGAATTCAGGATCTTTTGAGGCCATTGCCAGAACGCTTTCCACGGCGATCCTGGCCCGTCACAAAAACCAGGTTCATCAGCTCGAAGCGATGCTGCTGGGTCAAGCTGGCATCCTGGAGGAAAACTTCCGGGAAGCGTATCCTTCGATGCTGAAAAAAGAATATGAATTCCTCAGAAGCAAATATCAATTAAAACCGGTCTATCAAAGTGTTCAGTTCCTCAGAATGCGTCCCGGGAATTTTCCGACCATCCGCCTTTCGCAATTGGCAGATCTGGTCCATCGTTCTTCACATCTTTTTTCCAGGATTAAAGAAATCAGGACGATCAATGAAATGAAAGCACTACTGGAAGTGAGGGCAAATGATTATTGGCATTATCATTATACGTTTGAAGAATCATCGCCCTTTAGAATGAAGGCGCTTGGCAGACAAATGATTGAAAACATTATGATCAATACGATTGCACCAGTTCTGTATACTTATGGTTGCCTGCACCAGGAAGAAGTGTATTCAAGACGAGCAATACAATGGCTCCAGGAAACACCGGCAGAAACGAATGCCCTGATGAAAAAATGGACGACGCTCGGCCTGAGGCCTGAAAACGCGGGTGATTCTCAGGCGAAGCTTGAACTCAAATCACAATACTGCGATAAAAAAAGATGCCTCGAATGTGCAGTGGGCAATGCGCTACTGAAGCGAATGGCTAGTTGAGTTGCGACTCCCGACTCCACTCAAACGATACCTGCACATCAATATCCGGATGAATACTATAAATAACCGGGCAGGTCCGCGCTGCTCTTTCGAGGATGAGTTTTTGTTTTTCGTCGACTTGCAGCGATTTTGGAAAATTAAATGTTAAATGTATACCGGCGATCCGGCGGGGATCGGAGGTCATGATCTTCTGTATGCCTATCGACACGCCGCGCAGATCCATGTCCATATCCCTTGCCTTTACTCCCATAATAGTCATCATGCAGCTGCCCAAAGCAGTAGCGACAAGATCAGTGGGAGAGAAACATTCTCCCCTGCCCTGGTTATCGGTTGGGGCATCTGTTTCGATGACCGTACCCGATTGCAGGTGTGTAGCAACCGTTCTTAATTCTCCTTCGTAAATAACTGTTGAAGTCATTATGTATTTTTGCCTAAATTTACGGTAGTTAAATCAAATCAATACCAGTGAAGCATTTCTTTTTGTTCGCCATAGCCTGGATCTTGACAACAAATTTATTGGCTCAAAATAACCCATCCGACTACCCCTCCAATCAATCCAGGGACAAAAAATCGGCCAAAAGAGAACGCATTAACAATATGCTTCGCATGGAAGAGGAAGGGGAATTGATCTTCAATAAGCAAAGTGTTTTTGGCATCAAGCTGGCTACTGACGGATATGGTATTTCTTACGAAAAAGCCAAATTCAAAACCAATGCCCGGGCCATGTTGTTTCAGTTTGAACTCAATGAGAAAAAAAGTCCGAAGGATCATAAGGTAGCTGCCGCCGGTTATAATGGTTATAATTTCAATTCTGTTGTGGTGGGCAAGCTGAATAATTTTTATGAATTCAAATTGGCTGTCGGCCAGCAACACCTCATTGGCGGCAAGGGCAATAAAAACGGGGTTGCCGTTACGTTGAATTACACAGGCGGCTTTTCTTTGGCCATCCTCAAACCTTATTATGTGCAGGTGCAGGATATTCAGAGCGACAGGGATCCGTTTAAAAGCACTTATCCAACCATCATTGACAGTGGCTTTACTGAGCTGGGTGCATCAGGATTTACTGTGGGCTGGGATAAGGTTTCCATAACCCCGGGCCTGAACGCTAAAACAGCACTGCGTTTTGATTACGGCCGCTTCAATCAGTCCATCACAGCTATTGAAGTTGGCGTTACCGGCGAATACTATTTCAAAAAGATCCCCATGCTTTATCTGGTTCCATATAAGAACTTCTTCTTCAATGCCTACCTGACGATCCTGTTCGGGAAGAGAAAATAGGCCGCAAACGAGGCTTTTCGTCTAAAAAACTAAGTACTATCATGTACGGGTAAATGGATTCGACGAACAAAAACGACCCTACATCGAATCGGCATTTTACACTTAAAAAAAACGATTACTTTGTAGACCACTACAGATTAACACGAAAAAAGACTTGCATCATATTTGCCAGATCTGACTATCTTATTTTAGTGTTGGATTGACTCGATAAACCCCTGCTCTCTATCGGGGGTTTTTCTTTGTGTTCAGACGCTATCTGCTGTTCTGCGATTAAATA
>DATHGW010000414.1:0-5499 GCA_035317445.1 Puia sp. | reverse complement strand
CCTTGGGGGGAGTCGCGGAGGACTGAAAAGACTGTATTACTTTCCGGGCGATGCTCGCGCTCATCGGGGCGCCGCCATGATAAAGCTCCCTGATGGCCTCTATGATTTCTTCGGGAGAAGATTTTTTCAACAGGTAACCGGAAGCGCCCGCACGGATGGCGTCGAAAATTTTTTCATCGTCCTCAAATACGGTAAACATTAAAACCTGCATGGCGGGGTAGCTGGATTTCACCGTCCTCACGCCTTCGATGCCGGAGATATGCGGCAGGCCGATATCCATCAAGACAATGTCAGGGGTAGCCCTTCCCAATTCGCCGGCGACATTCAGCAGGTTGTTCATGGAAGCCACGGCTTTCATGCCTTCGGTCCGGTTGAACAGGTTCTCCAGGCTGTTGCGGAGCGTATTGTTGTCTTCCACGATTGCTACCTTGATCATAATTCGTTCAAAGTTGAGGAATAAACGCGTAAAGGCGGATCAGATATTCATTTGATTTTTACTTTGAGATCGATCCATGTTCCCTGCTTCGGATTCGATGCTATGTTGAATTCGGCATGCATTAAAGCTGCGCGCGATTTCATGTTGATGATACCATTGCCGTGGGATCCGTTAGTCTGTTCAAATCCAACACCATTATCCCGGATCTTTACTTCCAGTTGCGGACCCGAATAGGAAACATCAATCGAGACCCGCGAGGCTTTTGCATACTTCACGATATTGTTGATCGATTCTTTCAGGATAAGATAGATGTGCTGGCGATATTCCATGGACAGTTTCACCTGTTGTACATTTTCGCGTATGTTTATCCGGTAGTCGATGTTCTTCGCCTCAAACAACCTCGAGGCGAAGGCCTTGACGCGCAACATCAGGTTTTCGAGCGAATCATTCTTGGGATTGATGCTCCAAACGATATCATCCATTTTTTCCATCAGTGAAATAGAGTTGTCTTTGATCTCCTTGATCAGGATGCGCGAATCCTGGCTGTTTTCCTGCATGGCCAGTTCGCTGATGATAGAAATAGAACTGAGGGTAGAGCCGATATCGTCATGAAGGTCGCTGGAGATGCGGCTTCTCAGTCTTTCTAAACGGATCACCTGTTGAACGCGGTAGCGGTATAAGACATAGAGTAGCGCCGCCAGAACCAAAACCGCCGAGAGTACAAACCACCATTGCCTCCAGAAAGGAGGGGTGATCACGATGGTTACCTGGTCTTCGTTTTGGCTCATTCGGCCGTTCCCGGCCGCGGCCCGGGCTTTGAAAAGATAACTGCCCGGCCCGAGGCTGGCATACTGCGCTTCTCCTTTATTTCCCACATATCTCCAGTCTTTATCTACGCCCTCCATCTTACAGTAATACTGATTTTGCAAGGGATTGCTGAAATTCGGCAGCGCCCAACGGAAGGTGAAATTATTGTAGGTGTAATTCATGGAAACCTTTTTGTTTCCCCCTGATCCATGTTCTATATCGATGGACTTGTTTTGAGAAGATACACCCGTGATCAGCACACGGCCGGTCAGCTCAGCGCGAAGTAATTCGGCAGGGTCGAATTCAGTCAAATAGTTGCCAGAACCATACAATAGTTTTCCATTGTGCAGTGCGATCATCGTTCCCTCTTGCATGGTATTCGAGCGGAGTCCGTCGTCCCTTGTGAACCTTTTGAATTCGTGTGAATTTTTATCGAAAGAAAGCAGGCCATTGATGGTCGTGATCCAGAGATGGCCAGTGCTGTCCATACAAAATCCGGATATGGACTTGTTGAATGCGGCGGGAATGCTCCATTGCTCCCATTTCATCGTCGCAGCATCCATACGATACACTTTTCCCGAAGCCACGAACCAGATGAAGGGATCTTCAAAAAGAATATTCTGAAGATTAAATTCCGCGCCGAGGATTTTTTCCATGGGTTTGGTGAAGCGTCCATGGGTGCGATCATAATGGATCAGTCCTTCATCGAGGTCGGCGAGCCAGAGATTACCCAGTCTGTCTTCTACCGCATCAGCGATGACCAGTTTTTTGGGATTGTCGAATTTGGTGAGAAAGCCATTAAATATTTTTTTGAATTGACCGCTTGCAACATCGAGTTGCCAGACACCGTTTCTCCAGGGAAATACCCAGTGAATGCGACGGGAATCGATCAGTACTTTACTGATGAAGTTGGCTGTGGTTGAAGGATTGGTTGCCGGATCTGCCCGGAAGAGCCTGCCTGTCCTCTTTTTCTGATCGTAGAGATAAAGACCTCTTTCGGTGCATAGCCAAATATGTGCGGAATCTTCTGCCGTAATGTTGAGCAGTGAGGGTCTTATTTTTTTACCGTCTTCCATAACGGTAAAGCCAGGAAGCAATCTTTTCAATAATTGCAGGGAACTGTCATATTCGTTTAGGAAATTATTTCCGGAAGCGCCCAGTAAAATTTTATCGTGTTGTTGATACAGTATAATTCCCTGAGGAGAAAGAACGCTGTCTGACAATATATGATGCTGGAAAACCTGTTTGGCGGGGTCAAGTATTCTCACCCCATCATCGGTAGCAATCCAGAGCAGGTTGTCGCGTGACGTATAGAGTGCCGTAACGTGGAGATTTTTGTGCACCGGATCGGATGCGGGAAGATATTCAGTAATTTTTTGACCTTCCGGATCAAATTCCCTGAGTTGTGGTGAGACATAAAGATGGTGATGCCCATTTGGATCCTGTATTTCCGCCGCGCTCAAAACGGTACCATTTTGATCAAAGCATTTGAAACTGCTCACGCTCCGGTTGTCGGGGTGAAACCATTGCAATCCACCTGACCATACACCGAGCCAAAGCCCACCCTGGTGGTCCTCGTACAGGAAGGAGATCAGCGAATCAGGACGAAGGGCTATTCCTGAAAGGGATTGTTCGAAATGACCGTCTTCGGGGAAAAAACGCCAAAGCCCGTTGTAGGTACCGAGCCAGAAACGTTGTTGATGGTCCATCAGGATATTCGTGATGAAATTATCGGAGCGGGCCAGCCGTTTTCTTTGTTCGCTGGTGTTTTTATAGATGGTAAATTGTTCTTTTTCGGGATCGAATCGCAATAATCCATTGGAGGATCCCATCCAGATCATTCCATCGCTGCCGGCATATAGGCTGCTGATGAAGTTGATGTCCACATTGTTTTCCTGACTGTTCGCTCTCCAGGAATGCAGTAAGCCATTTTGAACAGTATACCGGCTGATGCCATGGGTGGTGCCAATCCAGATATCATGATGAATATCTTCCGTTATGGCGGTAACCTGGTTACTGGCGAGTGAGTGCAAGCTGTCGTCTGCCCTGAACACGGTGATCGCGGAACCATCATAAAGGTTTAGTCCATCGCGGCTACCGATCCACATAAAGCCGCGGCTATCCTGAAAAAAACAGGTAACGGAATTATCGCTCAGTCCGTTTTGTTCGGTGATGGAATAGAGGATAGGTGCATTACTGGTCGCCTGCGCTTTCAGTGTTCCGGATTTTGCCAGCAGTAACAGCAGGAAACCGGTGCAGGCTAATTTTTGGATGGGAAAATGTATTGGCAATGGGTTCGGTGAAATTTATTACTTCGGTTTATCCATACAGAGTTCCACCAATACGCCGCCGGTGGATTTCGGGTGAAGAAAGCAAACCATTTTATTGTCGGCGCCGGTTCGTGGTTTTTCATCCAGCAGAATGAAGCCTTCGTTTCGGAGTCTTTGCATTTCCGCTTCGATGTCCTGCACTGCAAAAGCGATATGATGAAGGCCCTCACCTCGTTGGTCCAGGAATTTTTGGATCGGTCCTTCATGAGAGGGACTGGCTACAAGTTCAATTTTGGTATTGCCGGTTTTAAGGAAGGCAGTGGTCACTTTATCGGCGTCGATGATTTCGGTTTTGTAACAGGTTGTTTGGAGCAGTTTTTCAAACAAGGGGATGGAAAGGGCCAGGTCCTTCACTGCGATGCCAATATGTTCTACTTTATCCATGAATGGGTGATCAAGATACTTAATTTAATGACTAAGGCTGAAATGTAGTTAATCCGAGGAAAATTTTTGGGGGATATTGCGAATAAAATATAACTTTTAATAAATGCCATGAAAATTTACTTTTTTATTGTGTGTCTTGCAGGTACCAGATTCGAACGCTTCATCTTTGCGAGAATCGTAAACACCCAATAGCCAACGATAACGCCGAGCCCATTCAGTATTATGTCATCAATATCAAATATGCCCACGCGAAACAGCGCTTGCATTCCCTCGATGGCAAAACCAGCGGCAACTGCGAGAGCGAGCGTTTTTTTCCATGTCATGTTCCGATAGACGAATGGAACAAGGAATCCTATTGGCACAAGTAAAACAATGTTTCCTACAAGATTAATGCCCGCAATAATCAGCCCCTTCTCACCGCGCAGATAAGGCAAAATGGTCTTGAATGGCAAAAAGTTGGCTGGACCTGTCTGCGTTCCTCCAAATTTAAAGATCAGCGAGCCTATCCTAATAATGGGCAGGTCCTTAAACACCATTACTTTGATCAGGATCGCGCTATAGGCGATGAGCATAAATGTTGATAGTAAACGCTTCTTCATTGTTTTTAAGTTATTGCTTAGGGGTTGGCTCATCCTCTGCTTCGGCGAAGGCGCAAACCCTTATCCGTCGATTGGGCCTCCACCAGACCAAAACCTTGCTTCGCCGACGTAAGCAAATTACTAATATCGCTGTAGAGGCTACTATGGTTTCTGTCTCCCATAATCACCCCGACGATTGTGTCTTTTTGTCCGTCTTTGGCAGTATAGCGTGCCGCAAATAACAGGCAACTACCGGCTTTATCGGTGGTGCCAGTCTTGATCCCAATGATCCCGTCGGTCCCGAGCAGTTGGTTTGTGTTTTTTATGATGCCTGCGACGGGTATCAGTGCATGCTGCTGGGCAACGATCCTGGCAATCACCGGGTTTTTGAGCGCGGCGATGCCTATCGCAACAAGTTCCGATGGTGTGCTGACCGTAGTCGGGCTGAATCCGCTCGCATCGGCAACGACCGTGCGGATAAGACCCATACGTTTCAACATGTCTTCGGCGTACGATACATACGCCTCCTTTGAACCGAATATCCTTTCAACCGATATATCAGCGATGTTGTTATCTGAAGCAATCAACATCCTCTGCATAGCTTGATACTGAGTTAGTTTCATGCCTACGAGTATCGGTAGAACCGAACCACCTTCCGAGATATAAGCATTGAGGCTTGCAATATCATTTCTGGTTATGGTGTATGTTTGGCCTTCCTGCCCGGGTTTGAACGGCTGTTTTTCCATAATAGCCAATGCGGTGATCACTTTTGCCATGCTGGCTATAGGACGCATCTTCTCGTAATCTGACGAACGTGCGAGAAGTCCATCTCCAACGCTACCGATCGCAGCCTGGCCGACCGCTGGCCAAGCAAGCTGCACATCTTGTTGTAGAGGTTTTAGTGAAGTGTCATGTCGATCTTGAGAAAAAAAACGGTGCGCTAAAAATCCCATGAATATCAATG
>DATHGW010000413.1:0-2390 GCA_035317445.1 Puia sp. | reverse complement strand
CTGATCAGCGGTATTCCGCCCTGGGTTCAAATGTATTTTGACCGCCTCATCCAGGTGAGCGGAAAAAAAATCAAAGACCTCTTTCCGAATTTTTCCTTGCTGGTGCATGGGGGCGTCAACTTCGAACCTTACAAGGCGAAGCTGTTCGACAGCATTGGAAAAGAAGTGGACAGCATTGAAACTTATCCCGCATCGGAAGGATTCTTTGCGTTCCAGGACAGCCAGAAAGAAGAAGGTCTGCTTTTGAATACCAATAGCGGGATTTTCTTTGAATTTATTCCCGCCAGCGAGATCTTCAAGGAAAACGCCCCGCGCATCAGCCTGAAAGATGTGAAAACGGGTGAGAACTATGCCCTGATCGTGTCCAGCAATGCAGGCCTCTGGGCCTATAATATAGGTGATACGGTGAAATTCCTTTCAGTGGACCCTTACAGGATCGTGGTAACGGGAAGGATTAAACATTTTATTTCTGCCTTTGGGGAACACGTGATCGGCGAAGAAGTGGAATACAGTCTTATGAAGGCAGCACAGGAGGAAGGGGTTCACATCACCGAATTTACCGTGGCGCCCATGATCACCGCGCAGGGTGATGGCAAGTCCTTTCACGAGTGGTTTGTGGAATTTGAAAACAAACCGGCCGACATGCACCGTTTCGCATTGAAGGTGGACAGCAACCTGCGATCCAGGAACATTTATTATGATGATCTTATTTCGGGCAATATATTGCAACCCCTGCAGATCCATCCCGTAAAAAAGAACGGTTTTATTGATTATATGAAATCCATCGGCAAACTGGGCGGACAGAATAAGGTTCCGCGGTTGAGCAATGACCGCGCATTTGCAGAACCCCTGGAAAAATATATTGAATAATTATTCGTTCTCCATCAACCATGTCTAACGACCAACATAAAAAACGCGTGGCAGTATTTGGTTCTACCGGTTCTGTCGGCAAACAGGCTTTACAGGTCATCGCATCCAATCCGGATAAATTTTCCGCGGAGATATTGACGGCGCAGAATAACGACGAGCTCCTGGTCAAACAGGCCCAGTTGTTTTCCCCTGAGATCGTCGTGATCGGTGACGAGAAAAAATATGCCAAAGTAAAAGAGGCGCTGGCCTCATTGCCCATCAAGGTATTTGCAGGGGAGCAGGCCCTCGAAGAAGTTGCGTCGATGGATGTATACGATATCATGCTCGCCGCCATCGTCGGGTTCGCAGGATTGAAGCCTACGCTCAGGGGCATAGAGAGCGGCAAGGCGGTCGCCCTGGCGAATAAGGAAACCCTGGTGGTTGCAGGAGACATCGTCATGCGCAAGGCCGTAGAGCACCGTGCGCCCGTTATCCCGGTTGATTCGGAACATTCCGCCATTTTTCAATGTCTTGTCGGGGAAACGAGGAACAGGATCGAAAAGATCGTGCTGACCGCATCCGGCGGACCGTTCCTGGGCAAGAAACCGAATTTCCTTGTGAATGTGAAAAGGGATCATGCCCTGCAACACCCCAACTGGAATATGGGGGCCAAGATCTCCATCGATTCGGCAACGCTCATGAACAAAGGACTGGAGATGATCGAAGCCAAATGGTTGTTCAACCTGAAACCAAGTCAGATCCAGGTGATCATTCATCCCCAGAGCATCATCCACAGCATGATCCAGTTTGAAGATGGCAGCATCAAGGCGCAAATGGGTCTGCCCGATATGAAATTGCCGATCCAATATGCGCTGGCATTTCCCCATCGGATTGCGAATGACTTACCCCGTTATGATTTCAAAAAACCAGACAAGCTGTCTTTCGAGGAGCCCGACCTCAAGACTTTCCGCAATCTTACCCTGGCCATGGAATCCCTGTTCAAAGCAGGCAATGCACCCTGCGTGCTCAATGCCGCCAATGAAATCGCGGTCTATGCGTTCCTAAAAAACAGGATCGGATTCTTGGACATGACCGACCTGATTGAACGCACCATGCAACATGTGGCCCATATTGAGCAACCTTCGCTGGAAGATTATTTTGACAGCGATGCAGAGGCGCGTAATTTTGCGGCTTCGTTAATTAAATTGTAAATGAGGAGCCGCGGGGCTTTCAAGCGACACAACATTAAGAGATTAGCATATTAGAAATTATTAAGCATGATATTATTATCGATTGATTGGTCCGTGGTTGGGATTAAAGTATTGCAGTTTATCCTATCTTTTTCTATATTGGTGGTTTTGCATGAACTCGGACATTTTATTCCTGCCCGCTGGTTCAAGTGCAGGGTAGAGAAATTCTACCTTTTTTTTAATCCCTGGTTTTCGCTTGTCAAAAAGAAAATTGGCGAAACAGAATGGGGACTGGGCTGGATACCTTTCGGCGGATATGTAAAAATCTCCGGCATGATCGATGAAAGCATG
>DATHGW010000412.1:0-12715 GCA_035317445.1 Puia sp. | reverse complement strand
GGGAACCCGGCAAATAGGGCGCCGCCGCCAATTACCAGCCACACTTCATTGCCATCCCAGATCGGGCCGATGGCATTTATGGCAATTCGCCGGCTTTGTTCCTTGTTCAGAAATAAATGCAATGCGCCTGCCCCAAGGTCAAATCCGTCCAGGATCGCATAGCCGCTGATCACGGCTCCAAAAACCAGGTACCACCAGACTGTAAATTCAATTCCGAGGAATGTTTCCATCTTATTGCGAATGATTCATGATTGGATTGTCTCTTTTCGTTCCTTCTTCTATTGCATCCTTCCCTGTTTTATCGACGGGTCCATGTTGGATTTTCCGGTTCAGGAGGAACAGGAACAAGGCAAACAGAACAATATATACAAAGGTAAACAGGATCAATGAAAAGATGATCTGGTTCGCACTAACGGTCTTGGATAGCGCATCAGAAGTTTTCAACAGTCCGTAGACCACCCAGGGCTGGCGCCCGATTTCTGCTGTGAACCATCCGGCCTGGTTGGCCAGTTGGGGCAAGAGCACGCTCCATACAAACGCGATCATCAGCCATTTCCTGTCGAACAGCTTATTCCGCCACCAGAGATAGCAGGCGAAGAGGCTGAGCAGAATCAACAGCATGCCGATGGCGACCATCAGGTGATACGATTGGAAAATGGTATTGATTTGCGTCGGACGATCCCCCGGTTTAAATGCGTGCAGTCCCTTTACCGGCGCCTTGAAATCGCCATGGATGATATAGGACAATCCGCCGGGAATACTGAGCCCCGATGTCTTTTCCTTTTTGTTGTTCACATATCCCAACAAGTACATGTCGGCGCTGGATGAACTGTCGTAATGCCCTTCCATGGCAGCCAGTTTTGCGGGTTGATATTGAGCCACGCCCTCCGCGCTTCGGTGACCCACAAAAAGTTGTAATAATGAAAAAACGGTTGCGACCACCAGCGCAATTTTGAATGAAGGCTTGGCAATCTCAAGGTGCTTATTCTTTAGAATATACCAGGCATTCACGCTCAGTACCATAAACGCGCCTGCGAGAATCGCAGCGATCCAAACATGCAGTAACCGGTCAACGCTCGAAGGGTTGAAGACCATGACCCAGAAATCGGTGATCTCTGCGCGTGCATTCATTCCTTTACCAACTATACGGAACCCCGCCGGTGTTTGCTGCCAGGAATTGGCCACCACAATCCAGACGGCAGAGAAAAGTGAACCGAAAAAAACCATGATGGTGGAAAAAAAATGAACCTTCGGGCTTACCCTGTTCCAACCAAAAATAAGGACCCCAAGAAATCCGGATTCCAGTGCAAAGGCAAAAATTCCTTCCGCTGCCAATGCACTCCCGAAAATATCACCTACATATTTCGAATAGGTGGCCCAGTTAGTTCCAAATTCAAATTCCATAATGATGCCGGTAGCCACCCCAATTCCAAAAATCAGTGCGAAAATCCGGATCCAGAAACGTGTAGCATGTTCAAAAATCTTATTGCCGGTCTTCAGGTAGAGCCCTTCCATGATCACGATGACCAGTCCGAGACCAATGCTTAGCGGGGGATAGATATAATGAAAGGCAATGGTGAATGCAAATTGTACCCTGGCTAATATTTCTACATCCATAGCTTGCCATTTAGTCGATACAAGCACAAAAAACCGGCCGCTTACAATCGGTTGATTGATTTGCTATTTTTTCTTGTAAACCGGCACCGTACTACAAGGCTCTCCATACATAATGCTTTTGACCAAAGGCCTTAGTCTCTTTGTCATCTCCATATAAGCAAAATCCCCGATGGGAAGATCGCCACATCCTTTGATAACAACTCTTTTGTCCTCAAATTCATTTAGATCGATTGCTTCAATGCGTTTCAGGAAGGCCTGTTTTAATGCCGCCTGCACATCGCCCATCATAATATCGGCTGCAAAGGGCTGCAGAAAAGAAGCCACCAGCATATACGCCCATACCGGAATGATCGCATCTGCCGTACAGGTCACCGCGACGATCTTACCCTGATAAGTCGACCAGTCGGTCGATGCAAGGGATTCGCGGAATTCTTTTTCTTTAACGATGAGCTCCATGAAAAGATAGGGTTTCAGGTCAAACAACACAATCTCTTCCCTTGGATAGTAATCTTCCAGGTTCACCGTTGCCAAAGGGCTCTGTGCTACCTTATTGATGATTGTTTCGTTCATGAGGCAAAGGTAAGGAAAAGGCTAGTGGGGTGTAGCGAGTGGCTAGTGGGGAAAAAGAAAATAGAGAATAGAAAGAAGAAAGTAGGAAAAGAATGGGTTGTTGTTTCCCAGTTTCCTATTTTCTTCTTTCTATTCTCTATTTTCTCCTAGCCACTCGCCATTCACCACTAGCCCCTAGAAGAACTTCCCCCTATTATCCTTAATCTTGGCTTCTTTCTTCAATGCGTCTATGGCCTGACGCTGCAGGATGGATTCCTGCATCTGTTCCTGGTTTTTGCGGGCCTGATTAATGTCGGCGTCAAAACTGGGTTTAGCGCTCACATTTCCCACCTTGATCATAAATACACCAGTGTTCCCGGGAATGAGTGGTGAAGCGGGTTTACCCAATAACTGCTTATTGAACGACATACCCACCACTTTTGCTTCCTGTCCGACGTTCGGAATATAAGGAGAAGCAAAGCCAATGCTGTCTGCGCGCTGTGTTTTTTGCGCCGTCGCGGCAGCCACTGCGTCCAGCGTTGAAGCGGTTCCGATTTTTTTGACTATCAGGGCTGCCTTTTTCTCATTGCGAATCAGGGGTTCCACGAGGTTCCTGGCTTTAGCCGGACTCATCGTTCCCTCTTTATTCACTTCGGTAACCAGGGCTACTACGTATTTGTCGCCTACATTGAATGGCTCCGACACGTCTCCAACCGATGCATCATACACCCAGCGAATCAGTTGGCGGTTTGCGCCCAATCCCTGGATCAAATAATCGGTTGGTAAAATATCCGGCGTTACCAGCCTGGTTAGTTTCTTTTTTTGAGCGTTTGCGTCAAATGCAACTTGATTGCGGCTCTCACCGGCGAACTGGTTTGCGAGTCCAAGCGCGGTTTGATCTGTTTCCTGGCTGGGTTCTATTTTCTTTGCCAGATACGCCACTTTATACGCAGGCTCAAATCCTTTTTGATCGAGTATTTCAATCAAATGGTATCCGAACTGCGTTTTTACGATTTTTTCGTCGCCCGCTTTTCCGTTGAAACAAAAATCATTGAATTCCTTCACCATTTGTCCATTAGAAAAATAGCCCAGGTCACCTCCTTTAATCTTGCTGCCCTGGTCATCAGATAATTTTGCGGCAAGACTGTCAAAACGCTGTCCCTTATCAATTAAAGCCTTGATGCTGTCGATTTTCTTTTTGGCCGTGCTGTCATCAAGAAGGGGCTGGTTGGATTGTGGATCGACCGTTGCCACAAGTATATGCCTGGCCCTCACGGAATCTGGCATTAGTTTCTCGTCCAGTTTCTTTGCAATCACATAATTGCTGGCGTCAAGATATGGGCCAAACAGTCCGCCCCTGGGCAATGCAATGATGGAATCTTTATTGGGCACCTGGAGCTTGGACTTTGAAATATAAGTATCAAAATACCCTATTTCAGATCCTACCCTCGCTAAAAATGTTTTGGGGTCTTTCGTAGTGACAAATTCATTCTTCATGTTCAGCAACTGCTGTTTCACATTCGCGCTATCGCCCGAAGTAGGTGCTGCATTAAATGTAACGTATGCGATGCTGCGCGATTCGACCTGCTTGTATTGTTCCTTATGTTTGTCTACATATTCCTTTATTTCGTCGTCACTCACTTTCACCGTGCTGTCGGGAATCGTAGCATAAGGCGTGTTCACGTAGGAAATGGAAGCAATCTGGCTATTATCAGCATTGGTCTTTTCCACCATCCACTTTGGGATATAAACGCTTTTTGACAGAAGAGAAAGATATTTTTCCTTTTCCCTGGCCTTAATAATCTGCGGAACCCCTTCTTCAAAAAACCTACGGGCCTGCTCGTAGTTTTTGTCCGATTTTTTATTTCCAATCCAGATCGTGCGCAATTGGTTGATTGTCGACGCTGCGGCCTGGGCATCAAAGATTCCAGTTTTTGGATCAGTAAAAGATCTTTTGATATCGGGAATGGCATTCTGTCCAACGAGCATATCCTGCAATTCCCTGTCGCCGACGGTAACGCCGGCTTTGTCATAGACTTTGTCCATGACCACTTCCTCTACAAAATCCTTCCACACGCCGTCTTTGATATTCTGTTGCATCATGTCGTTCATCGGGTATCCCTGTGCTTTATATTGATCCTCCCTTTCGGTGATCTGCCGCTGAAATTTCACATAATCCAGGTTTTCTCCATTAACGGAACCAATGGTATTGGAGTCTCCTCCAAATATTCTGCTCTTTCCTACAAACGCATCCATGAGTAAAAACCCAACCAGGCTTAATGCGATCAGACCAAATACCAACCAGGCTGCTTTGTCCCGGATTTGCTGAATTATTGACATATTTGTTTATTATACTGGGTTTTTGAAACGGATGGCAAAAATAGGGTAAATATAATTATGAACAAACTGCACAAAAATGGACGAAAGCAGCATCCCTGCTAGGTTTTGCTGGTTACGGATGACCGAGTCTTATTTTCGATTTACCTTTGCTGCCTGAGGCTGTTTTCTGAGACGAAAAAAGGATTGGTGACAGCACAATAGAGCTAAGTGTTTATTGTGAAACAATTTACTGTGAAACCCATGTTCACAGCTGTTTCTTAATAAGGCTTGAAACCGGTTGATAAGGCATGGTTAATGCAATTTTTTTTTGGGGACTATTGGAATGTAAAATTGTTTTTTCATTTTCATTTCCAGGTCCTGGTTAAGAAACCCCGGTTTATCCCGTATTCACGAACATCCGGGTTGTTAAAAACTTATCCGACCCGTTTTTATTCAACACCCGTGCATAAGCCAGCACAATAGCGACCCAAACAAGCCCTCCGATTGTTAACTCGTTGTGCATTGCCGTGGATAATAAGGGTTTTTCGATAAACCAAACAGAAAATTGGTTTATTGTCCACCAATTCACCGGCATAGTAATAGTAGGAATATATATATCATTAAATTATTAATAAATACTATGGAGTTTATTAACATCGATGAGGCGAAAAAGGAACTTTCAAAAAATGGTTTCCTGGACATTGAAATTGATGCGGAAAAAGACCTTTTCCGGGAAATAGACCGTTTGAAAAAAGAAAAGAATGCCGTTTTGCTGGCACATTATTACCAGGAGCCGGATATCCAGGATGTGGCGGATTTTATTGGTGATAGTCTGGGATTGGCCCAGGAAGCTGAGCGGACTAAGGCAGATATCATTGTTTTTGCCGGTGTTCATTTCATGGCGGAAACAGCAAAAATTCTAAATCCTCATAAAAAGGTTTTACTTCCCGACCTTAAAGCAGGTTGTTCCCTGGCTGATTCTGCGCCGGCGCCTTTATTCAGGGCATTCAAACAGAAGTATCCCGACCACCTGGTGATCTCCTATATCAACTGTTCGGCAGAGATCAAAGCCCTGAGTGACATCATTTGTACTTCTTCCAATGCACAAAAGATCATTGAAAGCCTTCCGAAGGAGCAAAAGATCATTTTTGCGCCCGACAAAAATCTGGGTGCCTATCTGTCAAAAAAAACTGGCCGTAATATGGTTCTTTGGAACGGAGCCTGTATGGTACATGAAATATTTAGCCTGGAAAGGATCAGCAGGCTTAAAATAAGGAATCCAAATGCCAAGTTGATCGCCCACCCTGAATGTGAAGATCCGATCCTGAACATTGCCGATTTTATCGGATCAACCACCGGATTATTGAAGTATACGCAGAAAGATGACGCCAAAGAATACATTGTAGCGACAGAAACGGGAATATTGCACCAGATGCAACTGGCATCTCCCGAAAAAACATTTATTCCCGCGCCGCCCGATAATAGTTGCGCCTGTAATGATTGTCCACACATGAAACGCAACACCCTTGAGAAATTATACCTGTGTATGGAGTATGAACTGCCGGAAATAAACATGTCGAGGGAATTGCTTGATGCGTCAAGAAAACCGATTGACCGGATGCTTGAAATCAGTGCCAGGTATGGATTGTAGAAAAGATCAGCGACCCATGTAAACCATGAGAATCTGAATATCGCTTGGGTTTACTCCACTGATCCGACTGGCCTGGCCCAAGGTGCGCGGCTTTATTCTTTTAAATTTTTGAAGTGCTTCTGTCGATAATGATGATATGCGATCGTAGTTGAAGCTATCCGGGATGATCAGATCTTCTAAGGTTGACATTTTTTGAACGAGTTCCTTTTCCTTTCTGATATAAGTCTCATACTTGATTTGTATTTCTGCCTGTTGAATGGAATCACTTGTAAAACCTTCGAAGGCCTGACCCAGAGCAGGAAGAGCTATCATCATGGAGGGCAGGTCAATATCGGGTCTTAACAGTAATTGCAGCGCCTTCTGTTTTTGGGAAAGCAAAGCAGAGTTTTTACCCTCCAGAAAAGAAGCAGATTCAACCGGATCGACGACAGTTTCAAACAGAACAGTTTTGATCTTGTCCACCTCATTTCTTTTCCGGACTACGGAGTCCATCCGCTCCTGTGAGGCCAGGCCAAGCCTGTAGCTGAGTTCTGTAAGCCTGAGGTCGGCATTGTCTTGTCGGAGTAATGTCCTGAATTCAGCCCTGGAAGTGAACATGCGGTAGGGTTCCTCGGTGCCTTTGCTGATGAGGTCATCAATCAAAACGCCAATATATGCTTCGCTTCGTTTGAGTATGAGTGGCTCCAGGTTTCTTATTTTCTGGTATGCATTGATTCCGGCCATCAATCCCTGGCACGCCGCTTCCTCATATCCTGTGGTGCCATTGATTTGCCCTGCAAAGAATAGGTTATCAATGAGTTTGGTTTCAAGGCTATGTTTGAGCTGAGTAGGCGGAAAGAAGTCATATTCAATAGCATAACCGGGACGAAAGATCCTGACAGATTCAAAACCCGCTATACTACGAAGTGCTTCGTACTGTACTTCCTCGGGCAAAGATGTTGAAAAGCCATTGACATAGATTTCAACCGTATTCCATCCTTCAGGTTCAATGAAGAGTTGGTGTCTTTCCCTTTCTGCAAAACGATTGATTTTGTCTTCGATACTGGGACAATATCTTGGACCAATACCTTCAATCCTGCCGGTAAACATAGGACTTCTGTCAAAGCCAGTCTTTAATATATCATGGACTTTTTGATTCGTATAGGTAATCCAGCAACTTCTCTGTCTGTTGATCTTCGGCTGAGGCAGATAGGAAAAGCCAACGATTTCTTCATCTCCCTGCTGTTCTTCCATTTTGGTATAATCAAGGCTGCGGCCATCGACTCTGGGCGGAGTACCTGTTTTCAGACGATCGCTTTCAAACCCCAGGCTTACCAGTTGTTCGGTAATTCCTGTCGCAGCCTTTTCAGCCACCCGGCCACCTCCAAATTTCTTTTCACCGATATGGATCACTCCGTTCAAAAAAGTACCGCTTGTTATTACCACTGCCTTGCATCGGACTTCATGCCCTAACCCCGTTATGACTCCGGCAACCTGACCGTCCTTAATAACCAGTGAGCTTACCATATCCTGGTAAAAATCTACATTGGGGGTATTTTCCAGCAGTTCCCTCCATTTCGCGGCAAAGAGCATCCGGTCATTTTGTGCCCTTGGACTCCACATCGCTGGCCCTTTTGAACGGTTCAGCATCCGAAACTGGATCATGCTCCGGTCGGTAACGATTCCTGAGTAACCACCCAGGGCATCGATTTCCCTAACAATTTGTCCCTTCGCGATACCTCCCATCGCAGGGTTGCAACTCATTTGAGCAATGGTTTGCATGTTCATGGTGATCAGGAGCACTTTTGCACCCAGATTGGCTGCGGCAGCTGCTGCTTCACAACCGGCATGACCGGCGCCCACCACAACAATATCATATTCAGGAAACATAGTAGGCAAAGGTACGATTAAGGAAAATGGATCGATGGAGATAATAATGTTCCACAAAAAACAGTTTCCAACTGAAACATTTTGTAATTTGGGGTATGCAAAGAAAGAGATGGACTGCCAAAACAGAGATTTCAGACACCCTTCTAAAATTCAGGGAAAAACGCAAATGGCAGATTGCATTAAGAAGATATGCATTGGATCAGAACCGAAGTTCATTTTACGCTCCTTATTTTGGTCTGGATATTGAGCATTTTAGAAAATGGATAGAACTCCAGTTTGATGAGGAGATGAATTGGGATAATTTCTCCAGGACCTGGCAATTCGATCATATCCTGCCCGTAGTCTATTTTGACTTTGAGCAGGAATCGGATTTGAGGCTTTGCTGGAATTTTATCAATATCAGGGCTGAAAAGCTTCAAATAAGAGAGAATATGGACCACAAAGTGGATGTAATAGCGGCAAAAGCCCATTTTGAAGTCCTTTTTCGGGCTACCAATTATCCTCTTTGCCTTGAAATGGTCCAAAAAATCGAAAAAATTGAGACATCACAAATGGCAGGTAATCAAGATCTGTCGGAATTCATATTACAAAACAAGCACCGGATAGAGACTCTCGGCTCTTTTACTACCGAGGAATACATAAGCCTCAATAAAGGCAATACATTAGAAAAGGTTTTAGCCGAAAAGGAATTTCTAAGAAAATTCGGATAAAATAGGGCATGCCGGGACTATTTGAACGCTATTTAAGTTTGATTCGGGCATAGGTTACGGCTTGGTATAGGCGGAGAAATTGCGTTTCGGATTTGGAACCCAATCGATTTGAGTATAAAGGATAGTAAACCCAACTGAAAGGCAGAGATAAGCCTGCTCTTTAAAGTCAGGCTTATCAGTGACTTAACTGTGGCTTGTCTCTGGGATATCTCTGGCTTATTTAAAAACTCACTATACCCAAAAGGCCTGTTTATCGTTTAACAGCAATTAATCAATCGATTACACAACTGTTTCACCCAGAAACTGTTCTCCGTGGAACATCATTATTTAAAAATATCGAGCAAGCCATTTATTTTCTAATTTTCGCATCTTTTCCTTTAAATCCTTTGTTGTATCGTCATATCCACAGAGATGGAGGCAGGAGTGAATGATCACCCGGTGCAATTCTTCTCTTATTGTGGTTTGAAATGTACGGGCATTGTCTTTTACGCGGTCAATGCTAATGTAAATTTCTCCCAACACAGGATCTTCGGGCTCCGAAAGAAGAAAACTAATGGTGTCGGTAAGATAGTCGTGGTGAAGCCATTCTTTATTGATGGACAAGAGATCATTATCATCGGAGAAAATAATGGCCAGACTATTAAGCCTGGTTTTCTCCAGCACGAACAATCGTGAAAGAAAGCTTTTAAAGCGTTTTCGATCTTTGAGTGCGGTGACGGGAACCAGGGAATGAAAAGATATTTGGGGAGAAGGCATTTCCGAAAATCGTAAGGATGTTTGATTTGACAAAACTACATTTGTTATAATTATAAAATGAAGAGATTATCAGAGTTATCCGCAGGCACGAAGGCAAGGATTCATTCCTTTGAAAAAAATGACGTTTTTTTGAAATTGATGGAAATGGGTTGTGTACCCGGAGAGATCATCCGGGTCGAAAAGATCGCTCCTCTTGGAGATCCGATCTCCATTGCCGTTGCTGGCTATAATCTAAGCCTGCGACTCGACGAGGCAGAGAATATTTTTGTAGAAACGGTCTACTAGAATTTGTTCTTGATATGCTATTGTTTGTTGTCAACTAAATAAATGAAGATCGGTCTCTATTTTGGTTCCTTTAACCCAATCCATCATGGCCATTTGATTATCGCCAACCATGTACTGGAGAATTCGGGGCTCGATCAACTCTGGTTTGTCATCTCCCCCCAAAACCCGCTAAAACCTTCGGCGGGATTGCTCAATGAATACCATCGTTTATTCCTGGTACAAACGGCAATTGATGGAGAAACCAGATTGAAAACATCAGATATAGAATTCAGATTGCCCCGTCCTTCGTTTACCATAGATACGCTAACCTACCTGCAGGAAAAATATCCGGAAAACGAATTCGCACTGATCATGGGCAGTGATAGTTTTCAAAACCTACCCAAATGGAAAAACTATAAACAAATCCTGGCTAACTATCCCGTATATGTGTATACGCGGCCTGGTTTTGAAAACATTCCCGAATACCCCGGCTCGCATGTAACCTTACTCCGGGCCCCGCTACTCCAAATTTCGGCTACCCATATCCGTGATAATGTGCGCGAAGGAAAATCCATCCGGTATCTTGTACCCGATAAGGTTAGGGATGAAATTGTGCAGAATGGGTATTATAAGGCAATCGACAATAAGCAATAGGCAACGGGCAATTTTTGTTTTTATGTGGCCTAATTTTTTGCCAAGGCTCCAACAGCTTTTTAGAAATAAATTGCCTATTGCTTATTGCCATCACCGCTTCCCTGCAACCCTTCACGTTCCTTCTTCGGTAGCGATTGCACGACCAGCGCATAGGATTCGTCTACCATCTGCCTCAATAATTTTTCCGGGATGCTTCCATCAACGATGACCGTGTTCCAGTGTTTTTTATTCATGTGGTATCCGGGTTGGATGGATTCATATTGTTCCCGCAGCTCAATGGATTGCTCCGGATCAGCTTTCACGTTGAACTGTAAGGGCGATTCATTCAGCCCCGTCAGCAGAAAAATTTTTCCCCGGACCTTGAACACCAGGGTGCTTTCACCAAACGGGAATTCCTCCCTGACCTCTTTTTTGTGAAGACAATATTCGCGGAGTGATTCGATATCCATTCGGTAAATTTACTAACTTACCTGTTTATTAAGTTGATGAGTTGCTAAGTTGACTAGTTGATATGTTGAGTTATTTTACTAGTCAACCAATCAACTTATCAACTTATCAACCAACCAAACATGAAGTATCTCCTCCTGGGTCTTTTTTCTCTCGGCCAACTGCTCACGCATGCCCAGACCTACCAGCAAATACACGAAAAAGCCATCGTCGTGGACACGCATAACGATGTGCTGAGTTCGGTAACAATGAAGGGCCTCGATTTCAGTACCAACTTATCCGGGAAAGCCCATTCCGACCTCGCGAGGTTCAGAAAGGGCGGCGTGGATGTACAGGTATTTTCTATTTTTTGTGACGACAAATATGGCAGGGGCTCAGCCTTTAAATACGCCAATCAGGAAATTGATTCCCTGTATTCCATGGTCGCAAGGCATCCGGATAAAATCATGATCGTACGCAACATGGCTGAACTAGATAAGGCCCTTCGCCTGAAAAACTCGCTGCCATGATGGGCGTGGAAGGCGGGCACATGATCGAAGATGACCTGGACAAGCTGGATAGCTTTTATCAGCGCGGGGTCCGTTACATGACCCTGACCTGGAACAACAGTACCTCCTGGGCGACATCGGCATGGGACGAAAAAAAACAATCCTTTATCGTAACGCCTTATGGACTGAATGATTTTGGACGACAGGTCGTGAAACGAATGAATCAACTTGGTATGATGGTGGATGTTTCCCATATAGGCGAAAAAACATTCTGGGATGCCATCGCGGCGACCAGCAAGCCTGTGATCGCCTCTCACAGTTCTGTCTATGCGCTTTGCCCGGTTCCCCGCAACCTTAAGGACGATCAGATCAAAGCGATCGCCAAAAACGGCGGAGTGATCCAGGTGAATTTCTATTCCGGGTTTTTGGACAGCACCTATATGAGACGCATAACCGCATTCCTCGCAGAACACAAGCCTGAATATGATTCCCTGCTCGCAAAGAAAATGCCCGATTACCTGGTCAATGAATACTTTACTAAAAAATACAGCACCGAAACCACCGCGTTAAGGCCGCCCTTGTCGCTATTAATCGATCATATCGATTACATCGTCAAACTGGTAGGTGCTGATTACGTTGGACTCGGCTCAGACTTTGACGGCATCGAATCCGCTCCGCTCGGATTGGACGGCGTGCAGGATTTTCCAAAAATTACCCAAGCCCTGTTGAAAAAAGGATATAGTCAGAAAAATGTTGAGAAAATACTGGGCGGAAATTTCCTGCGCGTTCTGAAGGCGAACAGCAAATAGTATAATTCATGAATAAAGCGATCCTCTTATTGCTTTTGCCCGTTCAATTGTTTGCCCAACCCTGGAGCCCGCGAGAAATAAACAGATGGTCAGAAGAAGCAAAGCATGTTCGCATCAGCAGGGACAATTGGGGAATTCCACACGTTTTTGGAAAGACTGACGCAGCCTGCGTTTTTGGACTAATGTACGCCCAGTGTGAGGATGACTTTAAGCGCATCGAAATGAACTATATCGAAAAGCTTGGGCGTATGGCGGAGATCAAAGGTCAATCGGCTATTTATGATGATCTCCTGATCAGGATGGTGATCGATTCTTCCGACGCGGTGGCTGATTACAAGAGAGCGCCGGCGTGGCTAACCAAACTATTGAATGCTTTTGCGGATGGGATCAACTTTTATCTGTACAAACACCCTGAAGATAAACCGGCTCTCCTGCATCGGTTTCAACCCTGGTATCCTTTGCTGTGGACTGATGGAAGTATTGGGGCCATTAATACGGCCAACATCTCTTCCACCGAGCTAAAAAATTTCTATACGGGCCGCAAGGAACCGACAGCTAGTCTCCACGAAAAAGAAGATCCTC
>DATHGW010000411.1:0-2656 GCA_035317445.1 Puia sp. | reverse complement strand
TTTGTAGCGGACAGGCCAGTCAGCACCGATCCCCTCTTTTGCATTGGCTTCAAAATCAAAATCGCTCCAGCGGTAGCTTTGTCGGCCCCACATGAGGGAACGTCCACCCACATGGTACCCGCGGAACCAGTCGAACCGTTTTGTCTCGACGTAGGGACTTTCAGAGTCTTTTACCCAATAGTCCAGGTTGGTTTCATTGAGCGGGTAATCCCTTTTCAATACCGGGTAATCTTTGATCATCTCCTGGGTACGGCGGCCGCGGTGCGGGTAATTCCATGCCTCTTTGTTGGCGTTGACATAATCTTTAATGTGCTCGATATTACGACCCCGTTCCAGCATGATGGTCTTTAATCCTTTTTCGCACAATTCTTTGGCAGCCCAGCCGCCACTGATTCCTGATCCGATTACAATCGCGTCATAAGTGTTGTCAGCCATGTATTTGATTTAAAGTTTGTTTTTTCGTACGGCGAGTAGCTAGTGGCTAGTGGCTAGTGAAATCGAACTACTACTAGCCACTAGCCACTTCCCACTAGCCTCCTCAAACATCGCAGATTTGAATTGCCTTTCTTAACGAACTTACTTTATCTGCTGCCGCGGGAATAAATTCCTGAGCAACATATCCCTTGAAACCCGTTTCTACTATTGCCTTCATGATGGCGGGGTAATACAATTCCTGCGACTCGTCAATTTCGTGCCTGCCCGGAACGCCACCGGTATGATAATGTCCAAAATATTTTACGTTTTCGCGAAGCGTGCGAATGACATCCCCTTCGTCAATCTGCATATGGTAAATATCGTAAAGCAGCTTGAAATTTTCTGATCCCAGCCGTTTGCACAGTTCTACGCCCCATACAGACCGGTCGCACATGTAGTCCTTGTGATCCACTTTACTGTTGAGCAGTTCCATCTGGATCGTAATGCCGTTTTTTTCTGCCAGTGGCAAAATTTTCTGCAGTCCTTCCATGCAATTCTTCAGACCGGTTTCATCATCCATTCCTCTCCGGCTTCCGCTGAAACAGATCGCGTCTTTATAGCCGGCCTTTACCATCAGGGGGATGACGTCGAGATAATCTTTTACCAATTGGGGATGAAATGTCTTGTTGTTGAACCCATCGGTTAAACTCACCGTGCCGCCATGATAGCACATAGAACTGTAGATGCCATATTTCTGCAGGGTTGGCCAGTCCTTGGGCGCGATGAGATCTATGGCATTGAAGCCAATATCCTTTACAACCTTACAAAGTTCTTCGACTGAAATAAAGTTGTAGGTCCATTGGCAAACGGAGTGATTGATGTTGCCTTTGAATTTCACTTGATGGTCAGATTTATCAGCTGGTGAAAAAGAAGATAAGCTGTTTGTTCCCGCAACCAGGGCCGCGGAACCCGCAACAAAATTCTTGATGGCGGTACGCCGGGAGGATTTTTCAGACATGGGTGCAAACATTAATGGAGAAATATACTAAATGTTATCATTCAAAATCATGAAAAAGGATAAACGGTTTTTCTTCAAGCGGGCTCCGGGTCAGGCGTTCATGGCCTTTAGCAATTCTGGTTTTTTTCTGCCCCGCATATAAATATTCAATCCTGCAAAAGCGACGATCAGCACGATCGGGATCATCAGCGTAAAATTGATGACTTCGGGGCCGGCAGCTTTCTTTGCCTCCGCCATCAGCGTAGCAAAATTCGATCCGGCCGGTGCGGAACTATATGCGCCGAAATCAGCGCCCGCCGGCAATTTATCAGCCACCAACTGGTCATAATGTTTGCTCATAAAAATCATGTAGATCGACACAGCGAACATGCCTGCACCGCCCATGAGGTTTAACCCGACCGCCCCTGTTTTTGGGAGGTTCTCGGCCACAAATCCAATCATGGTGGGCCAGAAATAACAAACGCCCATGCCAAAGACAAGCGCTCCAACAAATATCATGTTGCCAGTTGAATGACCCAGGATATACAAACCCAGGGCAGCTAATATTGCCGATCCGAGCAAAACGCCCTGTGGAGATAAGCGGTGAACAACGGGTCCTGCAAAACCACGCCCTACAACCATCACGCCGGTTTCCAGCGTCAGGATCAGCAGGGCATTATCAGTAACATTTTTCAGCAATACGTCTATCCACTGGCCCGTAAACAATTCCGTTATGGCAGTACCGAACATACAGATGATCATAAAAAGAAAAAGCGGGTTCACGAGCGCCTTATACATATCCGGGGTTGAAACCCCCGCAGCCACCCTTTCGGTAACAGGAAAATCAAGTTTAGAAAAAAGATATCCATAAATCAAGGCAGGAATCAGCATGGTACCCACTTCAACCTGATAACTCATGCCAGCCTTATTGAGGAAATACACAATAAGCGTTCCGATAACAATCCCTCCGGGAAACCAGAGATGAAAATGATTCAGTTTTGTCGTCTTATTTTCCGGAAAAAGAGAAGCAACCAGGGGATTACATGCGGCTTCCACGGTACCATTTGCAATCCCTATCAGTAAGGTACTGATAAAGAGGGTCCAATATCCATTTGCAAAAATGGTCAGTACGATGCCGGCCAAATGAAAGATGAAGGCCAATACCAGCAATTTTTTCATGCCAATGATATCGACGATCATTCCTCCGATGATGATGGCGAGCGGGAAACCCCAGAAGGCTGTCGC
>DATHGW010000410.1:0-5101 GCA_035317445.1 Puia sp. | reverse complement strand
CGCCTTACATTGCTATAGGAGGCTTTATTGATATTAATCGTGAAACCCGTTTCCGGGAATCTGGATGTGGGAATAAAATCATTTTCAATTAGCGAGCTGTAGGTCTCTGCGGCAACCGTCCAGCCATGCCAGTCATCCGGTTTCAGGTTCTTGGTAAACGACATCAGGCGGTTCCTTGGAACGGAACTGGCCTGTTTGTAATTCATCTTTTTTAATGTGATGTATTGGTAAGTGCTGGCATCCAGTCTTGACTGGTAAGGTTGAAATCCATCTGCAGTAATGGTAAGGGAATCTACGGATTTGGGAATGGGGATACCAAATGCGCCTTCACTGCCCGAATAATAAATATAACCACTCGAATGAAGCAGCATCCTGACATTTGACAAAGGCATATTGTTCTCATCTTTGATTTCTCCCCGCAAATAATATTGCGCGTAGGCAGATGAGACCATAAAGAAGCAAAAGCATATCGCCAGAATATTTTTCAATAGAATATATTGGTGTAAAAGGTTATTTTTTATTCGGCCAATTGATAAATTTCCCGCATGTTCCTTCCCAGACCATTGTAATCAAGCCCATAGCCCACCACAAATTTATTGGGAATAGAAAATCCCAGGTAGTCAACTGCAATGGGATAAATTTTTGCATCCGGTTTATACAAGAGTGAAACAATTTTTAATGAAGCCGGCTGCTGGTGCTGCAATTGCGGAAGAAACTGGTTAAGTGTTTTGCCCGTATCAACAATATCTTCCACGATCAGCACGTGTCTTCCGAAAATATCCATATCGAGCCCGATGGCGGTGACCACCTGTCCCGACGATTTAATACCCTTGTACGAAGCCAGTTTGATAAAACATATCTCTACTTCCATAGTCAGTTCCTTAAAAAGATCTGAGGCAAACATGAATGAACCATTCAGGATTGAAATGAACAGCGGTTTCTTTCCTTTATAATCCTGATTGATCTGTTCCGCCATCTCCCTGACTTTTTCGCTGATGGATGCCTGGCTCAAATAGGGTTTAAAAAATTTATCATGAATACGGATGCCTGACATATTAATTTTTGTAAATGATCAATTCCTGCCCCGTTCTCAGGCTGAGGGAATCGAGTTTGTTCCACTGCTGAATTTTTTCAACATCCACTCCGTATCTTTTTGAAATGCTGTAAAGCGTTTCCCGGTTTTGAACAACATGCGTGATCTGGCTGGTTCCCGCCGGTGAAGGAATATTTTTTTCCGGTATTTGTACATTATTCCCGTTGCCAGCCTCCGCCAACAAAGGTTTAGCTGACGCCTGCTTTTGCAGGAATATTTTTTCTCCGGCTGCAGGCTCTTCTCCTTTCGACAGCAGGTTCAGGTCCAGCAGACTCTCCAGCCTGATTCCTTCCTGCTGGCAGATCGTATAAACAGATTCCCCCGGCTGCACGAGGTGGCACTCGACTGCGCCTTGCTTTCTCTTTCTCTGAAGAAAAATCAATTGACCCCTGACCAGCACTTCTTCTCCCTTCAGGTCATTGAAGTCAACCAGTCTTGATAAGGACACGTTATATTGATCCGCAAGGGCCAGGAGCGAATTCCCCGACCTGCCATAAATGACCCGGGTGTTGTTGATTGAAAACAAGCCTTCAGGATACTGTAGGGCGGGCGGCAGACTAATTGCTGCTTTTTGACCGCCTGATGGCAGGCGACTGTCAGCAAGGGCGCCCGTGCCGGCTTTGTCCTGGCTGGCCAGGACCTCGTCATCCGGGCTCGGTTTGCCCATGGCGATCAGCGTATACTGCTGCAAGTGATAATCCTGGATCAGTTTGATCAGGATCAGGGAATAGCGGTTGTTGGTGGCGTAGCCCGCTTTTTTTAGACCATAGGCCCATGCTTCATAATTGAGCGGATCCAGTTTGAACAGGAACTGGTAGCGGGGACTGTTGCGAAGAAAATCTGAATGATCCTTATAAGAGTCTAACGGAGAGCTATAACTGCGAAAACATTCTCCCCTGGCATCATCGTCGTGGTAGACGACTGCTCCGGTCCAGGTATCCTTACACTTGATGCCGAAATGATTGTTGGATTTCCGTACCAGCTCACTGGTACCAGCCTCGGTTTCATGGATGCCCTGCGCCAGGATGATGGCAGCGGGAATGCCCGTACGCTGCATTTCCCCGATGGCAATATCTTTGTATGCGTCGACGTAAGCGATGACTTCCGTATTGTTTTGTGCGAACAAACTGTTGACTGCGCCAACCAATAAACAAGATGCAATCCATGTTAATTTCATCATGACAATGACTTTTACTTTTTCCGGATGAGCAGCAAGCCGTCGCGGACAGTAAGCAGCACTTTATCCACGGACTCATCTATCCTGACTGCTTCATTGAAGGCCTGTATGGCTCTTGCATTCTTGCCCCGGATCTCTTTTGCCAGCACCTCCCCGTGAAACAAAACATTATCAGCAATGATCAGGCCCCCTGAACGAACAAAGGGCAAAACAAGGGAATAATATTCCAGATAACCGCCCTTATCTGCATCAATGAAGACCAGGTCCCAGGTCTCTTGCAGTTTTGGCACTATATCTAACGCGTTTCCAAGGTGTAAAATTATTTTACCGGTGGTATTGGCCCTTTGAAAATGTTCAGCTGCCTTATTCGCATCTTCTTCCCTGATCTCGATGGTATGCAATTGGCCCCCCTCGGCCAGCCCTTTAGCCAGGCAAATAGCGCTATAACCCATAAAAGTGCCGATTTCCAGGATCCTTTTGGGTTGCAGGAGACAACTGATGATTTCAAGAAACTTGCCCTGTACATGTCCGCTGAGCATATTGGCCTGCGGATGCGCCTTGGTGAGCACCTGAATATCCCGCAACAAAACATCTTCCTCCGAAGAAAATTGTGCTGAATAAGCTTGTACAATGGGATCTATAATATTCAAGATAAATCCTGATTTTCGCAAAGATACTAAGGAGTCAGGAATTTTCGTCTAAACGGGCGCCCAAACCCCGGCTCCGTTAGAAGTTCGGTTGCAATGAATGTTTGGCATAAAAATTCAATACATGATCGGCAACCTCATCCGCAGTGTCTGCTATTTTAAGCAGTTCCAGGTCCTGGTCCGAAATATTCCCCGAACGCATGAGCATCGTAGCTTTCATCCAGTCGAGCAATCCGCGCCAGTAGTCTGAGCCCACCAGGATCAAGGGCACCGGCGACATTTTTCCGGTTTGAATCAGTGTTGCCACTTCAAAAAATTCATCCATGGTTCCAAAACCTCCCGGCATCATGACGAAACCCTGGGAGTATTTTGTAAACATGACTTTGCGCACAAAAAAGTATTCGAACTGCAAATTCGCATCTCGGTCAATAAAAGGATTGGAATGTTGTTCAAATGGCAATTCGATATTCAATCCTACCGACTTACCGCCTCCAAGTTGTGCGCCTTTGTTGGCCGCTTCCATGATGCCGGGTCCGCCTCCTGAAATGATTCCAAAACCTTCTTCTGCGAGTCTTTTTGCAATTCCGACCGCGGCTTCATAGACCTCTTCTCCGGGTTTGGTGCGTGCGGAACCAAACATTGAAATACAGGGACCGATCTTAGCCAGGGCTTCAAACCCGTCGACAAACTCTGCCATTATTTTAAAGATCTGCCAGCTTGAATGTGCTTTTGATTCCGCCCACCTGCGTTGCTTGGATAACCTGATGGTGTCATTCATACTCAATCAATTTAGGGATAAGATAGCGAGTGGTGAATGGCGGGTAGCTAGTAGTGGAAACGTCCTTACTAGCTACCCGCCATTCACCACTCGCCATACAAGTAACGCCAAACCTGGAATATTAGTTTATGGCCTATTTTTTTTCTGATATGATTAACAGGCCCAGGAATGTTAATATTCCATTCAGGAGCAGCAGTTCAATGCCGATCTGGAAGCCTGAAAACCAGGCGGCCGAATGCCGGCTTATCAGCCAGCAGATCAGTGGCGCAATCAGGCAAACCGCCGTCGTAAGCCATGTTTCGGGGAGCTTTTTTTTCGTAAAAATGCCAAAGGCGAAGAGGCCAAGCAACGGACCATAGGTATATCCTGCCAGGTCGAGGATGACATTGATGATGGATTTGTTGTCGATCCATTTGAAGACCAGGATGCAAATCATGAACAGGATCGCGAAACTGATGTGCACGGTCATCCGTATGCGTTTTTTCTGGTTTTCGCTGATATCGGCACGCGATTTTATGCCCAGGATGTCAATGCAAAAAGACGAAGTTAGGGCGGTCAGGGCGCCGTCGGCACTGGGGAACAATGCCGAGATCAGGCCGATAACAAAAATAAGCGCAACCGCCTTCGGCAAATAATTCAGGGCGATGGTCGGAAACAGGTCGTCACCGATCACATTGTTCCCGTTGATCAGTAATTCATGACCCGAATACACCGCTCCCTGTTGCTGCAGGTATAAATACAATAACCCGCCCAGCAACAAAAAGAGAAAATTGACCATGACCATGATGAGGCTGAACGTGATCATGTTTTTTTTTGAATCATGCAGATTCTTAACACTGATATTTTTTTGCATCATTTCCTGGTCAAGGCCCGTCATTGCCACAGTAATGAACATGCCGCCAACGATCTGTTTCAGAAAAAACCCTTTGCTTTTTACATCTGTATTAAACAATTGTGTGTATCCCTTTTCTTCCAAAGCCTTCATGGCTGCGCCGAATGAAAGGCCAAGGTGATTCATAATATAGATCATGCAAACTACGAGTCCCAGCAGCATGAAGGTCGTTTGTAAAGTGTCGGTATACACGATGGTTTTTACACCCCCTTCGAAGGTGTAGAGCAGGATCATGGAAAGAATAACGAGTGCAGTTACACCGAAAGGAATTCCTATCCTGTTCAGGATGAATAATTGCAACACGTTAATGACCAGGTAAAGCCGGGCTGTTGCACCTACCGTGCGGGAGATAATGAAAAAAAGCGCGCCGGTTTTATACGCGATATTGCCGAATCTTGTTTGCAGGTAATTGTAAATCGAAGTCAGGTGAAGCCGGTAATACAACGGCAATAAAATAAATGCAATTAGAAAATATCCCAGCCAGTAACCGATCACCACCTGAAAATAACCAAAT
>DATHGW010000409.1:0-3592 GCA_035317445.1 Puia sp. | reverse complement strand
TTCCTTGCTGTAACGTAGTGCAGTATCGTAACAATCCATGGCCGCGCCGATCGTACCCCAGGCAATTCCATACCGCGCTTTCGTGAGGCAGCTCAATGGACCCTTCAACCCTTTCACATTAGGAAGAATATTCTCTTTTGGAACCTGAACATGATCAAAAACCAATTCGCCGGTGGCTGATGCCCTTAGGCTCCATTTGCCATGGGTAGTTGGCGTGGTAAATCCTTTCATACCTCTTTCCAGGATCAATCCCCGTATTTCGCCTTGCTCGTCTTTGGCCCAAACAACGGCAACCTGTGCGAAGGGTGCATTGCTGATCCACATTTTGCTGCCGTTCAGGATAACATGATCGCCCGCGTCCCGGATATTGCTCAGCATACCTGAAGGATTTGATCCATGATCGGGTTCGGTCAGGCCAAAACAACCGAGCCATTCTCCGCTCGCCAGTTTAGGCAGGTATTTTTTTCTTTGGGCTTCGCTGCCAAATTCATAGATCGGGAACATAACGAGTGAGCCCTGTACAGATGCCGTGGAACGAACGCCGCTATCGCCTCTTTCCAGTTCCTGCATCATCAGGCCATAGCTGATGTAATCCAATCCACCGCCCCCGTACTCCACCGGGATCGTCGGCCCGAAACAGCCCAGGGCACCCAATTGCTTTATAATCTGCTCCGGAAATGCAGCCCGTTGCGCATAATCTTCAATGATAGGAGAAATTTCCTTTTTCACGTATGCCCTCACCGATTCACGGACCAGTTTATGTTCTTCCGTGAGCAGGTCATCCAGCAGAAAATAATCCGGACTTTGAAAGAGATCTGTTTTAGCGGCCATTTTGTACAAATATGCCGCTAAATTAACAGTTTACAGTTTACAGATCACAGTTCACAGGTTTGAGTATATTGGGATTTTCTTGGGAAATCAATATAAACAATTGACTATCAACTTCTTTCTGTTAACTGTCCACTGCGAACTGTCAACTTCCTGCGCGGCTGGGCAAAAACTTTATCTTAGGATGCAACATGTGACAGATGTTTGTGTATTTATTACAGAAACTAAAACAACGGTTTGGAACTGACAGCACCAATACTACACGATGAGCTGGTTGAACGATGCAAACAGGGCGATGCCCGGAGTTATGCAGAACTATACCAGAAATATGCCAGGGCGATGTACAATACTAGTTTACGTATTGTGAATAACTCGGGAGATGCGGAGGACGTGTTACAGGAATCGTTTACAGATGCTTTCGGTTCGATTCATTCTTTTCAGTTTAAGTCTACGTTCGGAGCGTGGCTAAAGAAGATCGTGATCAATAAATCGATCAACCAGCTGAGAAAAAGAAAAATGGACTTGATTGACATAGAAAAAACAAATGTTGGCTATTTACCAGAGGAAGAGGCGCTGGATGAAAAGGATATTCAATTTAAAGTGGATGAAATAAAGAAAGCGGTGAAATTATTACCCAATGGATACCGTACAGTGCTGAGTTTGTATTTATTTGAAGGATATGACCAGGAGGAGATCGCGGAAATTTTGAGGGTTTCACATGCTACAGTAAGAACACAATATATGCGTGCCAAACAAAAACTACTAGGATTATTAAAACAGGGAGGCTTATCATGAGCAACCATTTAGAACAATTTATTAAAGATCACCGGGAGGAATTCGACTCGGAGGAACCGGTCAAAAAAGTGTGGGACAATATCCCCCAGCCTGCTGTTCCCGCCAAAGCGCAGCAGACAAAAGTTATCCGTTTCCAGTTTCTTCGGTGGAGTGTTGCTGCTGCAGTGCTGGTACTGGTGGCAGGTGGATTCTGGTTTTTCAATCGCAGTGATAGCAAGCCTGCCTCGAATAATCTTGTAACAGCTCCTGTACCATCTGATAACGGAAAGATAGTGGATTCTCCAATTCATCAACAGGTCGTTGTGGTTCCCGTTGATACCGCATCCTCGGTGAAGAGCAATCCCGGTCCTGTCAATACAAACCACGAACCGACAGCCGAAGATGACGCTGCTCAGGAATTGATTCACTTTGCCGGCCTGGTCGAAATCAAGCACAGGCAGCTTAAGAAAATTGAAAAGGATGAGCCCCTGCTGTACAGGCAGTTTGCCGGAGATGTCAATAAACTCGACAGTGTATACCATTCCCTTAAAAGACAATTACCTAAAAATCCAAACCGCGAACAATTATTGGAAGCGATGATCCAGAATTTACAACTGCAGATGGGATTACTGAATCATCAATTAGATATCATCAAACAAATCAACCATTCAAAAAAGTCAGCATATGAAAAAGCATATAAATCTGTTTAACAGCATCCTCCTTGCCGCCCTGCTGTCGTTGCCTGCGCTGAGTTTCGCCGGCGACAAGGATGATATCGACAAGAAAAAGACGATCACCCGGACCTATAACGTGACGGCAAGTGATAAACTGGAGATTGAAAACTCATTCGGCAATGTGGTGATCAATACCTGGGACAAGAATGAAATCAAGGTCGATGTGGAAATTGGAGTCAAGGCGAGTTCCGAACAAAAAGCCCAGGACATCATGGATGAAATTGAAGTGCATGACAGCCAGAGTGGCCATACCATTTCTTTTAAGACCGATGTCGGCGATATCAACAATCATGATCATGGCAACAAACACAAAAACAACGACGAAGATGACCGGAAATTTTACATTGACTATACCATTTACATGCCCGCCGGCAATCCCCTGCAGCTTGAAAACAGCTTTGGCAAGATCAAAATGCCCGATTTCAATGGCGAAGTAAATCTGACCAGCAAATTCGGTGGATTGACTACCGGCAAGCTGGCGAATGTAGATGAGATTGATGTGGAATTCGGAACCGCGGATCTTGGCAACATACACAACGGGGAAATAACATTCAAATTCAACAGCAAATCTGTAATAGGCATTGTGAGCGGATCGGTTAAAATAAAGAGTGAGTTTTCCGGAAATGTTCAATTCGCGGTTGATGACAATATCGAGGAATTATCTGTGTTTGAATCTTATTCAACCATTAAAATGAACGTATCAAAAAATCTCTCCGCCAACTTCGACGTGCATACCAGTTTCGGCAGTTTCCGCAACAGCACCGGTTACCCGATCGCAGAGGATAAGGAGGATGACGATGACAATGGTCCGAAATTCGACAAGAATTATTCCGGCAAGGCTGGCGGAGGCAAAGCCAAAATCAAGATCAAAAGCAGTTTTGGCAATGTGCGCTTATCCGACAGCAGTGATAAGACCAATGTAAATAACAATGATGGCGACAACGATGACGACGACAAGAGTGAAAAACATCGCTCCAAAAAAGTAAAAGTCAGCGCCTGAGCCGTGTAAGGGAAGGATTGCCTTGCGCTAACCTGAAAAGAAATGGATAACAATACTTAACTTGTTATCCATTTTTATTTTATGCTGACATCGACTCAGGAACCAGCATTTGAGGCCAGCCTTTCCTTTGCACGCGAAAAAGATCTTCGCGATCCGCTGAGCCGGTTCAGACCGCAATTCTATTTTCCCAAACAGCAGGGTGCTGATGCGATTTATTTTTGCGGTAATTCGCTGGGATTGCAGCCAAAAAATACAG
>DATHGW010000408.1:0-18000 GCA_035317445.1 Puia sp. | reverse complement strand
ATGAAGCTTCGCTGGAGGCCTGTTTCAGGGCTCAGGGCGACCAGATCTCTTCGGTAATCATCGAGGGCATCCAGGGGGTGGGCGGTATTCATGAAGCCAGCGCTCCCTTCTTACAAAAGATAAAAAGTCTCTGCCAGGAATACAATGCGGTATTCATCGCCGACAGTGTTCAATGTGGCTATGGACGCAGCGGAAAATTTTTCTCTCACGACTATGCCGGGGTGGATGCGGATATTTATACCATGGCGAAGGGCATGGGAAACGGGTTTCCTGTTGCCGGTATCATCATCGCGCCAAAATTCCAGCCCAAACATGGCATGCTGGGAACGACTTTCGGTGGCAACCACCTGGCTTGCGCCGCCGCGCTGGCCGTGCTCGAAGTGATAGAATCCGAAGGATTGATGCAAAATGCAGCCACATTGGGCAATTACCTGCAGGCCGAATTGAAAAAAATCCCGGAACTGACCAATGTAAGGGGAAAGGGATTGATGATTGGCTTTGATGTTCCGGAAACATTGAAAGACCTGCGGAAGAACCTTCTCTTTAACCAGCACATTTTTACAGGCGAAGCAAAACCGAATACCATCCGCCTGTTGCCTTCGCTGGCTTTGAGAAAAAAAGATGCCGATGAATTCCTCGAATCGATCCGGGAGGAGATTCAACATATGGTTTCACAACCAAACCTGATTCACTAAAAAATGAAAAACTTCATTTCTGTACGGGATGTGCAGGACATCAATTCCCTTGTAAAAAAAGCATTGGCCTATAAAGCCGATCCTTTCAAAGACAGAAATCTTGGCGTCAACAAACGCATTGGGTTGTTATTCCTCAATCCCAGCATGCGCACCAGGCTGAGTACACAGGTTGCCGCCCAGAACCTCGGCATGGAGCCCATCATTTTTAATGTAGACAAAGATGGCTGGGCCCTGGAATTTGAGGAAGAAGCCATCATGAGCGGCAATACGGTAGAACATGTAAAAGATGCTGCGCCCATTTTCGGAAAATATTTTGATATTCTTTGCATCCGCACCTTTCCATCCCTACAGAACCGGGAAGACGACTATAGCGAACTCTACATACGCCAATTTCTAAAATATTCCGGCATACCGGTCGTAAGTCTCGAGAGTGCCACCTTGCATCCATTGCAAAGCCTGACGGATATCATCAGCATCAGGGAATCGCTGGATAACGCGCCCTTGCCCGTAAAGCGTCCGAAGATTGTGCTTACCTGGGCACCCCATGTAAAACCATTACCTCAATGTGTTGCTAATAGTTTTTCGCAATGGATTAATGTCTGGGGCGAAGCAGACTTCGTGATCACGCATCCTGAAGATTATGAACTCGATGAACAATTTACCCAGGGAGCAACCATCGAGCGTAACCAGGAAAAGGCCCTTACGCATGCAGATTTTGTTTATGTGAAGAACTGGAGTACCTATACCGACTACGGGAAGATCTATTGCAACGACCCTGAATGGATGTTAACCAATGAAAAATTAAAGTTGACCAACAATGCCCGGGTGATGCATTGCCTGCCCGTGCGAAGAAATGTAGAATTAAGCGATGAAGTTCTGGACAGCACAAGCAGCATAGTGACCCGACAGGCGGCCAACCGGGTTTGGGCAGCGCAGGCTGTATTAAGCGAAATATTGACCGGTTCCTGATCGATTTTAAATGGAGAAGCTATACATCATAAAAATTGGCGGCAACATCATCGACGATGACAGCAAGCTTTCCTCGTTTATACGGGATTTTGCTTCGATTGCGTCCAAAAAAATCCTGGTGCACGGAGGCGGAAAACTGGCTACTGAACTGGCCGGGCGGTTGGATGTTCAACAGACCATATTGGACGGACGCAGGATAACGGATGCGGATACCCTAAAGATCGTGACCATGGTATATGCCGGCTTGATCAACAAAAACATCGTCGCCGGTCTGCAGGCAATGGGTTGTCAGGCAATGGGCTTGTCTGGTGCAGATGGAAATCTGATCCGGGCGCACAAACGAAACCATCCCTCCATCGACTACGGATTTGCAGGCGACATCGATTCCATCAATACAGCGCTGCTGATCGATCTTGTAAACCAGGGGATAACCCTTGTAGTCAATCCCATCACCCATAACGGAGCGGGACAGCTGCTGAATACCAATGCGGATACCATCGCCCAGGAGCTGGCCAGGGCCCTTACGGCTTATTTTGAAGTGAACCTGGTCTATTCGTTCGAAAAAAGCGGTGTATTGCTGGATGCCGATGACAACAGCACCGTCATCCCTACCCTTCAACCGGCCTATTACAAAAAGCTCAGGGAGGAAAAGAAGATTTTTGCAGGAATGATTCCCAAGATCGACAATGCGTTTGCCGCATTGGATAGCGGGGTGAAACAGGTGACCATCGGGAAAGCAGAAGATTTAAAACAACTCATCGCCCATACCGCGGGCACAAATATTACCAATGATTAATTCAGACCTGCATGATTTGCAAACCGGAGCGGTTGATCTGCTGAAGCAATTAATTGCCACACCTTCCTTTTCCAAAGAGGAAAATGATACTGCGGAATTGATCAGCCTTTTTTTTGAACAGCATTATGTCCCTTTTGCCCGGGTTGGCAATAATGTATATGCCAAAAACAAATTTTATGACCCGAACAAACAGAGCATCCTGCTGAATTCACATCACGATACCGTTCGCCCGAACAAGGCTTACACCAATGATCCTTTTCAACCGATTGAAAGAGATGGCAAAATATTCGGACTCGGCAGCAATGATGCGGGGGGCTGCCTAGTGAGCCTGATGGCTGCCTTTTTACATTTTTACCCTGTCGATAACCTCAGTCATAACGTGGTATTTGCTGCAAGCGCCGAAGAAGAGATCAGCGGTGTAAATGGCATTGAGCTGGTATTGCCGTATCTCGGACAAATCGATTTTGGCATCGTGGGAGAGCCCACTAGACTCGAGATGGCTGTAGCCGAGCGGGGTCTGATGGTGATCGATTGTACAGCAATGGGAACGGCCGGCCATGCCGCCAGGAACGAAGGCGAGAATGCCTTGTACAAGGCCCTGGAAGACATTGACTGGATTCGCCATTACCGGTTCGACAAAGTCAGTGAACTCCTGGGCGAATCGCGTATGAGCGTCACCGTGATAGAGACGGAAAATAAGCAGCACAATGTGGTTCCTTCGCAATGCAAATTTGTTATCGATGTAAGGGTAAATGAGTTATACAGCTTCGAGGAAATCCTGGAAGCATTGAAGCTTAATCTCAAAAGCCAGTTCAAGCCCCGAACCACCCGGATGAAATCCACATCCATCTCCCTTCAACATCCCCTGACCCGGGCCGGGATCGCCCTGGGCAGAAATTATTTTGGCTCACCCACGACATCAGACAAGGCATTGATGCCCTTCCCGGCATTGAAAATGGGTCCCGGAGATTCTGCCAGAAGCCATACTGCAGATGAGTATATTTATACGGACGAAATCAATCAGGGCATTAAGATGTATATAGACCTGCTAAACAAACTCGTATAAAAGCACATTATATGAAACTCTGGGATAAAGAAAATACCAATACATCTGCAAGAATAGAAGCCTTTACAGTAGGGAAGGATAAATCATTTGATATCCTGCTCGCGGAATACGATGTGCTTGGCTCACTGGCCCATACGGAAATGCTGGAAGGAATCGGTCTGCTCACGAAACAGGAGCTGGAACTGATCCACCGGGAACTCAATCAGATCTTATTATCCATTCGCAATGCTACTTTCACAATAGACGAAACGGCGGAAGACATTCATTCGCAGATCGAATGGCTGCTGACTCAGCGAATCGGGGAGGCCGGGAAAAAAATTCATAGTGGACGAAGCCGGAACGACCAGGTAGCCGTGGACATCAAATTGTTTCTACGCGCAGAAATCCTGAAACTAAAGGATGAGGCAAATGACCTGTTCGACCTGCTGATTGCCCAGAGTGAAAAATTCAAGGACAAATTATTGCCTGGCTATACACACTTGCAGGTGGCCATGCCTTCCTCGTTTGGGCTTTGGTTTGGCGCCTATGCGGAAAGCCTGGTTGATGACCTGGAATTGTTGTCCGCGGCTTACCACATCGCCAATAAAAACCCGCTCGGCAGTGGCGCGGGGTACGGTTCGTCATTGCCTTTGAACAGAACAAAAACGACGCAGCTGCTACATTTCAAAACCCTAAACTACAATTCCATATATGCCCAAATGACCCGCGGCAAAACCGAGAAGATAACAGCAATGGCTATCAGCAGCCTGGCTGCTACGCTCAGCAAACTATCCATGGATTGTTGTCTTTTCCTGAATCAGAATTTCAGTTTCATTTCTTTCCCTGATGAATTAACAACCGGCAGCAGCATTATGCCGCACAAAAAAAATCCCGATGTATTCGAATTGATCAGGGCAAAATGCAATCGCATCCAATCCATTCCCAATGAATTGACCCTGCTGATCAATAACCTCCCTTCCGGTTACCATCGCGACCTGCAACTGACAAAAGAAATCCTGTTTCCAGCACTAGAAGAGATCAAAGCCTGTTTTCAGATGACCGGGCTGATGCTTTCCCAGGTTACGGTGAAGGATCATATCCTTGATGATGAAAAATATAAATATATTTTTAGTGTTGACGCGGTGAATGAGCTGGTCAGGAAGGGCATGTCCTTTAGGGAAGCCTACCAGAAAATAGGCAATGATATACAAAAAGGGATTTTTGTACCCCCGGTTATTGAAAGTCCCGGAAAAGCTGCCACTCATGAGGGAAGCATCGGCAATCTCAGCAATGATAAGATCAAAAAAGAAATGAATAAAGTGTTAAATAAATTCTCCTAAGCTCATTGTCATTCCTCCGCTCCCGTCCCGCCTAAGGCGGGGCGGGAGCGGAGGAATCGACGGAGAAAGTAACCCGTCAAGGGACCGATTTCTCTCCGCCTCCGGCCTGTGGCCTTCGGCGGATCGAAATGACAAGAACTAATTAACTAATTTTGCAGAAGGGATCATGTCCAATGAAATATTTAAAGCCTTCTTATATGAAAAGATCGTTCACGATCGCCTCCGCGATCACGGCCATTTGCCTGATGGGTTTCATTACCGCATTGCATGCGCAAAAAACAGACAAGCAGGAAAAAGAAGCGGCCCTGGAAACAGCCATTAAGAACATGGTTGAAGCCCAGCGGTACAAGTTTATCGCGCAATCCATGATGCCCATGGCCGGCCGAAGCAGGCAGGTTTCCTTCGGCTATGATTTAAGGGTAACGAAAGACACGCTCAATGCCTATCTTCCTTATGTTGGAAAAGCCTTTACCGCCGATTACGGCGGCAGCAATGGCGCCATCAGCTTTAAAACAACAGAATTCGAATACCTGAAGAAGGATGCAAAAAAAGGAGGCTGGGACATCACGATCACCCCAAAAAACATTAGCAATGTACGCCAGATCATACTTAGAATCTCCCTGTCAGGCTTCACCAACGTGCAGGTAACAAGCAATACCCGCGATATGATCTCGTTCTACGGGTATTTGGAAGATTTAAAATGATTGTCATTCCGACCCCCGCCTTGGGCGGGGGCGGAGGAATCGATGGAGAAAGTAACCCGCCGAATGACCGATTCAATCCGCCCTCGGCCTGCGGCCTTCGGCGGATCAAAATGACAACGGGAAAAAGAAACAAGTTAATGCTGTAAAAGATGGGTAGCTACCAAAAATGCGACCCGTTTATTACTTCTACATTACCACAAATCCCAGCAAAACTGTGTTGTATTGTGGAATGACAAATTCACTTGATCAACGCATTGTAGAACATTATCTTGACCGTGGAACTCAAAGAAATTTTGCCGGAAAATATTCATGTTTTTACCTCCTCTATTACGAATCATTTCAATATATAAATGATGCAATTGACAGAGAGACAGAGGTAAAGAAATGGAGTAGAAAAAAGAAGGAACAGTTGATACAGAACATGAATGCAGAATGGAAATTTTTAAATGTCGAATTATATGGTGAATGGCCGCCAAGGGATCTGTTCCATCGAAGAGATATCAAATGAGGGGGATTGGGTTGGCGGGTCATGCCTGTCTGGTCGATTTCTCTCCGCCTTCGGCGGATCGAAATGACAAAAAAGAAAGCGCTTCGAAATGATAAGGGGAAGGCGCCTCGAAATGACAATGCACAAATTTCCTTGTCATTTCTCTCCGCCTTCGGCGGAGAGAAATCGACCATTCGGCGGACTACTTTCGCGGCTGATTCCTCCGCCCCGCTTCGCGGGGATCGGAATGACAATCATTTTAAATCCTTCGTGTCAACTCTCGTAGGAGTATCATTCCCATCAACAATAGATTTGGAACTGATGGCAATTGCCCTGATGATCTCCGTCATATTCTTCATGTCAAGGGTTCCGATTTCATCATCGAGTTGGTGATAGTGCTTTTCAGAATCCATCTTGGATGTGGACAGACTATGCGCCGGAACACCTTGCCTGGCCAGTGTCGCATTGTCTGAACGGAAGAACAGTTGCTGGTCCGGATAAGGATCGGGATAAAATTTGAACTGACTTCCCGCAAGGTTCTTTTCCAGGATCTTTCCCATGTCCGTTCTTTCGTAGCCGGTCATATAGGCCGAGTTGGTTCCCCATTTGCTTTCTGTCCCAATCATCTCAATATTGAACATCGCGACAACCTGTGCAGGGTCAAATTGCCTCGAGAAATATTGAGAACCAAAGCCTCCGATCTCTTCGGCCGCAAACGTAACAAATAGCAAGGTCCTCGTATTGTTTTTCATCTTGGCAAAATATTTTGCAAGCAGAATGACTGCCGTACTTCCCGACGCATCATCATTGGCGCCATTGTAAATAGAATCATGCTGCGCATTAGGTTTCACCATGCCCAGGTGATCATAGTGGGCAGAAAAGATAACGTATTCATTTTTTTTTGCTGTTCCCGGTAATATGCCTACGACGTTGGAAAGCTTCGCTTCTGTTATGTCATGCAGGGCATGAATTTCGTATTGTTTAGGGTCCGCAGTACTGAGCACAAAAATAACGCTGTGATCTGATTTGAATTGCTGTCCCTTCAAGCCGGCCAGTCTCGGGAAAATCTTGGCAAAACTTGTATCCAGCAACACCAGGTAGTCCTTATCGGCTTGAATATATTTAAATATGACAGACCTGATATTATCATCCTTTCTGATAAACGCTTTCTCATAGCCGCTTTGATTGTTCACCGTTAAATCAGCCTGGGTGGTAAAAACAATAATATTTTTTTCGTCCAATGCCTGGCCGTCAAATGTTCCTGAGGTAGAAATGGGCTTGGCTTTAACCATGGTAAATGTTTGTCTGTAACTTCCGCTGTTGTTCAGGGTCTGAAGACCAGCCGCTTTGAACTCGCCGCAGATAAAATCGGCGGCCTTCTCTATTCCCGGCGAAAAGCTGGCGCGTCCCTGCATATCATCCGAAGAGATTATTTTTTCAATTCGCTCCACTTCCTTTGTGTTGATCACCGCATCTAAATCCTGCGCGGCCAGCGATCCGCCTGCGCTTAGGGCCAGAAATAAAATAAATGGTTTTTTCATGTGTCAGTTTGTTTAAAAAAAACCCCCGCCTCGCAGGGGTTATAATAAATCAGCAGGTCGAACGACTATAGGCTCATCATTTCTTTAAACTTCACCGTCTGTCTGCGGCTTACTTCAATTTTTTCTCCGCCCTTGAGTTCTAACAGGAGTCCGCCATTGAAGTACGGTTCAATTTTTTCGATCAGCCTCAGGTTGACGATGTGTTTGCGGTTCGCCCGGAAAAAAACCTTCTGATCCAGCCTCTCTTCCAGTGCATTCAGGGATTTCAGGATCAGCGGCTTATTGGAAGCGAAATAAACTTTCGCGTAATTGCCGACACTTTCGAACAGGCGGATATCCGACAATTTTACAAACCAGCAACGCTCGCCGTCCTTTACAAAAACCTGGTCATGCTCGTGTAACAGGCTGCGGTTGATTGGGATATCATCTTCCGACAAGATTTCCTTTTCATCTTCAAGGTGCAGTTTTTGGATGGCATCCGCCAGGCGTTTTGGCTCAACCGGCTTGAGCAGGTAATCCAGCGCATTCACTTCGAAAGCCTTCAGCGCATAGTCATCATAGGCAGTCGTAAAAATGACATCAGGTGCCTTATCCAGTTCGGCCAGCATATCAAAGCCGGTTTTTCCCGGCATTTGTATATCGAGGAAAATCAAATCAGGATTGAGGCTGTCAATTTTTTCAATTCCTTCCGCTGCATTTGCGGCTTCGGCAATCACTTCGATTTCCGGAAATTCCAACAACAATTTTTTTAATTCGTTCCGGGCCAGTCTTTCGTCGTCAATAATAACCGCTCTAATCATATCGCATTTATTTAATCGGGCTAACAGGGATCAATACTGTAGCCTGTACCGTATTATTTTGAATTTCTTTGATATCAAAAATTGCTTTCAGTCCAAATAGCAACTGCAGACGGTTGCGGGTACTGGCCAAACCAAATCCGCCCTCATTCATAGAACCATTAAGATGCCCGGTATTCCTGATCACCAATTCATGATAGTTGTCTTTAAAATCAGAAATGATCTTCACCGTGCCCCCGTTCACCTGCTTGCTGATGCCATGCTTGATCGCGTTTTCAACCAGGGTTTGCAACATCATCGGGGGAATAGGCTGATCCAGGGTATTGTCATCCACATCATATTCTACCCTCAACCGGTCTTCGAACCGGATATGTTCCAGGGCAAGATAATCTTTTACAATATCCAGTTCTTTCTGAAAGCTCACGGTTTCCTGCTTCTCTGCCTGCATACTGCTGCGCAGGATATTGCTCAGTTCGGTGATCGCTGTTCTTGCCCGCTCAGGATTTTCATCGACCAGCGCCCGAATGCTGTTCAAAGAATTAAATATAAAATGCGGGTTGATGTGTGATTTGATGGTTTTAAGTTCCAGTTCCTTTACAAGCGCTTCCAGTTTCAGTGTGTCGAACTGCTGCTTGCGGCTTTTCTCTATATAATGATAGAAATAATAGATCAGGGTCCAGGGAATAATTAAAATTCCATTCTCGAGGGTTCCGAGCAGCAGGTTGGTAATGAAGTCAGGTTTTTTCTTGTTGGTGGCAATATTCAATACTTCCAGCAGGCCAAGCCTGATAAAGCTGTCAAGAATGCAAACGACGATGACGCCCAGGAAAAGCCTCGGCAGTGCTTTTTCAACCGGCAAAATAAGCCAGTTTGACCTGCGAAGAAATTCACGGAATAAATGTGTCGCAAAAATGCCTGCAACTACCATTACGCCCAGGATCTCCACGAGCCTTAAAGTTAATTTCCCGTTCTCGATAGAATACAGGAGGATCAACATGAGCCCCATAAATACCCAGCCTGAAAACTGACACCACCAATAATATCTTGTTGAATTCCTCGACATATTCAATAATATGAATAATTCTATGAAAGCCCAAAGCTAAAGTTTTATGGACGCTGCGCACCGGTCTTTTGTACTAATGGGTCATTTGGATAGTCCATCGGTGCAGCGCCGACGGATTAAATGTCATCCCGTCCCGAAAAAGCCTTGCCGGACAGCAAAACCCCGTATTTTGCTCCTTCTGGGGTCCGCGCGATCCGGAATCCCCGTTCAAACCAATATTCCGTAGCAGATTGCTAGATTCCAAACCAATAAATTGGTACTTTTACGTCGCTAAATGCAATGGAGATGGACATTCAGACAGGTTCTTTACTGAAATCAATTAATTCTCCCGATGACCTGAAAACCCTGAACAGGGAGCAATTGCAACAGGTTGTCGACGAATTGAGGCAATACATTATTGATATTGTAAGCTTACACGGCGGACATTTTGGCGCCAGCCTGGGCGTTGTTGAGCTGACCGTCGCCTTGCATTATGTCTTCAATACGCCTTACGATCAGTTGGTTTGGGATGTTGGCCACCAGGCCTATGGCCATAAGATCCTGACGGGTCGCCGCGAACAGTTCTCTTCTAACAGAAAATACAATGGGTTGAGCGGTTTTCCAAAAAGAAGCGAAAGCGAATACGATACATTCGGCGTTGGCCACTCCTCCACGTCGATCAGTGCAGCCCTGGGCATGGCCATGGCGGCCAAATACAAAGGCGAACATGACCGGAAGGCTGTAGCCATCATTGGTGATGGGGCGATGACCGCCGGACTGGCTTTTGAAGGCATGAACCATGCAGGTGTTGCGGATACAGACCTGCTCATCGTGCTGAACGACAATTGCATGAGCATTGACCCGAATGTGGGTGCTTTGAAAGAATACCTTACAGACATCACCACTTCCCAAACCTACAACAAGTTAAAGGACGATATCTGGAAGGCATTGGGCAAATTGCCTGTAGGGGGGCATTTCAGCCGCGAAATGGCCAGTAAGATCGAACACAGTATCAAGAGTTTCGTGAGCAAGAGCAGCAATCTCTTCGAGGCCCTGAAGCTGCGTTATTTTGGCCCTATCGATGGGCACAACATTACCAAGCTGGTAGATACGCTTAACGATCTTAAAAATATACCCGGGCCCAAATTATTGCACATCATAACGGTCAAGGGCAAGGGCTATGCGATGGCGGAAAATGACCAAACCAAATGGCATGCACCCGGCTTGTTCGACAAGATAACCGGTGAGATCTATAAAAAGAAATACGAAACCAAACAACCTCCCAAATACCAGGACGTTTTCGGTCATACCATCATTGAGTTGGCAGAAAAGAACAACAAAATCTTTGGCATCACACCCGCGATGCCCAGCGGTTCATCACTGAAATTCATGATGGAAGAAATGCCCGATCGCGCGTTTGACGTGGGTATTTGCGAACAGCATGCTGTTACCCTGAGTGCGGGCCTGGCAACGCAGGGCATCAGGCCATACTGCAATATCTATTCTTCTTTCATGCAAAGGGCCTTTGACCAGGTGATCCACGATGTTGCCATACAGGATCTGCCTGTCGTTTTCTGTCTTGACCGGGCGGGCCTGGTAGGCGAGGATGGACCTACACATCATGGCGCTTATGATATTCCCTATATGCGGTGCATTCCGAATATGATCGTAAGCGCACCGATGAATGAAAGCGAATTGCGTAACCTGATGTTCACGGCCCAACTCGAATCAACCAACCATCCCATCGTCATCAGGTATCCGCGTGGAGAAGGCGTAATGCCTGATTGGAAAACACCCATGCAGGAGATCAGCATTGGAAAAGGAAGGAGGCTAAAAGATGGAGAAGATATCGCAATCCTTACGTTTGGTCACCCGGGTAATTTTGCAACGGCCGCTATACGCGATCTGAGAACGGAAGGACTAAATCCAGCACACTATGATATGCGTTTTGTGAAGCCACTGGATGAAACTTTGTTGCATGAAGTGTTCGGAAAGTTTGACAAAGTGATTACCGTAGAGGATGGAACCATTGTTGGGGGATTTGGCAGCGCCATCCTGGAATTTATGACAGGACACGGCTATAAGGCAGCCGTAAAGATCCTTGGAATTCCTGATACCATCATCGAGCATGGCACACTTAAAGAACTACAGCACGAAGCCGGTTTTGATGCACAAGCCATCGCCCAGGCTGCGAGAGAACTGATGAAAGAAAAAATGGCAGCAAGAATAAAGGTGTAGCCAGTCTCTTTACGCCCATCATATTACTGATTATCACCTTTACCAATGCTAACTTAATTTCAGTATGCACCGGAAATTTCTTCTTGCATGCTTTATTACCTGCACCATCCTTCCGCTATTTGGTCAAAAATATCGTTTTGTTAACTATACCCCCCAGGATGGACTAGCGAATAGCCGTGTGCGCAAGGCATATCAGGACAGCCGCGGGAGAATGTATTTCCTGACTTTTGGTGGACTGAGCGTGTACAATGGAGCCCGGTTTATGAACTATGGCACCCAAAATGGGCTCTCGACAAATCTCGTAAATGATATCCTGGAAATTTCACCTGATTCTTTGCTGCTGGCCGTAAATATCAGAAAGGTCCATACATTGGTGAATGGCGTAATCGGAGATTTAAAAACCACCGATGGTTTCTGTCCACTGGTCAATCAATTCCTGAAAAGTGAAGACGGGGAAATATATGCCAGTTCTGATGATGGACTTTTCCAGCTTCATAATAAGAAATTTGAAAGACTCCCTCTCCATGTTCCGGGGAAAAATACCAACCTGTCTTTTCTGGGCTCGCTGGTAGAATTTCACCACTACCTCATATTTGCTACCAATGATCTCAACAATTTCACCGGCATCTACCTCTATGATAAGACCACAAAGAAAATAACGGATGCGAATGAAAACAACATGATTTTTTTTCTTGGAAAGGATCGGGAACAACGCATTTGGATCGGTCAGGAGGGGAAATTAATTCTCCTCGATAGTTTGGCATTGGAGCAAGGAAAAATAAGATTCGAATCTCCTCCCTCAGCATTCAGGTCCGTGACCAACCTAACAGTAACCTATATGGCATTTGACGCCCAAAACACATGGATCATTATTCGCGGCCATAAAATGATCAGGATTAACCAAAACACGAGCGAGCATTCAGTCCTGCCCGAACTGGAGGGCACAGCGATGATGCAAAATATGTTTGTTGATAAAGAACATAATCTTTGGATATGCAACGACGGGGCAGGTTTGTTTAAGATAATTAATTCGGGTTTGCTGGTCAATGAAAATCCGTTTCCAAAAAAGGTCCATTCCGCATCCTCTTTTTCAGATAGTATCTGGTTCAGCAGTGAATCCGATTATGTTTACAGAAAAACAAGATCGGGTACCAGGAGCTTTCGCTCCAATATAAGCCCTGCGCCACTGATCATCGGGCAATCAAATGATAAACTACTGGCCCTGGATCTTAAAACTATCTATGAAGCTTCTATGCCCGGCGAACATAACAAAGAGATCCTATTTCGAAAAAGAAATTCTTTTGAAGGCAAGGGAACGTTTGGAGGAAAAAATATTGTGGATGCCAATGGTAATTGCATTACCTCCATTTCTGCGGGTTTGATCATTTGGAAAGATTTTCAGCCAATATATAATTATGCTCTTTCTCCATGGGACATGATTGAAGGCCTGCAAATAGACAATTCCGGCAGGCTTTGGGTAGCATCGCGATCTAAAGGGCTGGGCATTTTTTCTCTTCACCCCGAAAACCCTTCACAATACCTTCAGCCGCTCTCCCTTTTTCCTGATTTGCCGGGCGGGATTTCACCGAGGAGTATGGTATTGGATAAGAAACAGCATGTATGGATTGGCAGCCGGGATCACGGACTTCTTGTTTTTGAATGGAGAGGAAAACAATTAAAACAATTGTTTCAGTTTCAAAGAAACAATGGACTTTCAGATGATTTTGTTACTTCGCTTGCCTGCGATGATGCGAACAATATCATTGTAGGTACACAAAGCGGACTCGACAGAATCATTCCGAATGGTGACAACTATTACCTGGAAAACATTACTAAAAGCAATGATTTTTTTTCCTATGTCACCCAGGTTTGGGCCAATCCGGATGGCAGTTCTTCCGCGCTAACTGCCAATGGCGCGCTGATCGATGTATTAGGGCCGGATAAAGGAAGGGCAAATTACCAGCCTGATGTGTTTATTGAAGAATTGCGCTTGAATGGCCAGGTTACATCCATCGCAAAAAATTCATTTACCTTCAATGAAAATAATCTTAGCGTCAGCCTGGCAGCCCCTACTTTCATTGATGAAAAGCAGGTGCGTTTTACTTATTTGTTGGAAGGATCAAGCAATAAGCGATGGAGTGATACCAGTAACAATTCCGTGATTCATCTCATTAACCTTCAGCCCGGCACTTACCGTTTAATGGCAAGAACATTTTTTCCGACTACCCCTTACAGTCCACAGCAATTAAACTGGGCCTTTTCGATCCTGCCTCCCTGGTGGCAGACCTGGTGGTTCCGGGTGCTGGTTGCTTTGACGGGAATCGCCATCTTTGTTTTGTTGATCCGCTCCTATTTCCAGCGAAAATTATTGGCACAAAGAATTTTTCTGGAAAAAAAACAGGCTGTTGAGAAAGAAAGGACAAGAATTGCCACGGATATGCACGATGACCTCGGGTCAGGATTGTCGCGCATTCATTTCCTGAGCGAGATCATTCGACGGAAAAGAAAGGACGATATAGCCATTCAGCCTGAGTTAAGTAAAATATCTTCATTTAGTCACGAAATGATTGATAAGATGGGAGAAATTGTTTGGGCACTCAACGAAAAAAATGACACGATCGCGGATCTCCTGGCTTTTACCCGCTCCTATGCGGCAGACTATCTCGAAAACCACGAAATTGAATGCACCATTGAAACCCCTGAGGATTTGCCTCAACTCTATATTAAAGGGGAAACCCGGCGCAATATATTTTTATCGGTAAAAGAATGCCTGTTCAATATTGTCAAGCATGCCAACGCTTCACAGGTTGATATCAAATTCCGGGTTGACAATGAATTGAGGATATCCATCCACGATAATGGAACCGGTATAGACTGGGAAAAAACCAGGGTGAATGGGAATGGGATCTTCAATATCCGGAAGAGGATGCATGAATTGGCCGGAACGGCAGCATTTGCCAATAATCATGGAACCGAGGTGACGATGAAAATTCCTTTAGATACAGAATAGCCCAAGACTAACTTTCGTTATATTGAACCCTGCGCATGTAGCCTTTATTTTTGCCTATGCTTATCACCGTGGCTATCATAGAAGATTTGGAAGAAATCCGGGAGGGATTGAGATCCTTTATTGATCCGGATCCTGATTTTGAAATTGTGGCGATGGCCGATGACGCGGATGAAGCGTTAAAAGTCTTACCATTTACCCAGCCGGATATCGTGATCATGGACATAAATTTGCCCGGCATGAACGGGATTGATTGTATCAATGCTGTGAAAGAAGAATGTCCCCATACCCAATTCATGATGTTCACCGTATATGAAAATGACGAAAAAGTATTCCAGGCATTGCAAGCCGGCGCTTCCGGCTACCTGCTCAAGAATGCAAGTCCGGAACAAATCATAGAAGCACTGAAAGAATTGTATAATGGCGGATCTCCTATGAGTCCCACCATTGCCCGTAAGCTGGTCAATATTTTCCGGGATCAGAAAAAATCAAAGCTATCTTCGGATTTGCTCGGAAGAAGAGAAAACGATGTGCTTGAATTGTTGGCACAGGGATTATTGTATAAAGAAATCGCAGCCCGGCTTTCCATCACGGTAGGTACGGTGCGACAGCATATTCATAATATTTATGAAAAGCTGCATGTCCAGAACCGGACGGAAGCCATCAATAAGGCAATGAGAAAATGAGTTGAAAAAAATCATGGCTCAGGGTCCTTAAAACCACTTTCATCTCAGTTTATCGGCTCACCCTAACTTTTATCATATTGACTTGGGTTTATTTGGAAAGTAGCTTTGGGAAAATCTCCTCTCATGTATCTGAATTATTTTCCCGGAAAGCTGTTAAACCTTTGTGCGGGTTTATTGCTGTGTATAGGTTGCGTGAAAACCAATCCGCCCACAAATAATAATAACAATAATGCAGGCAGTGGCAGTAATGGAAGCAACCTACCGCCCGCAGTAACTCCAATTGGTACTCCTGTAGGGACTGCTGTTACACAAACCATTGGTCCCTCGGGAGGATTGATCATCAGCGATGACGGAAATGTTTTCCTGACCATTCCTGCAGGCGCCTTATCTGCCAATACCGATATCACGATTCAACCAGTTACCAATGAGACCCCTGGCGGAATAGGGAATTCTTACCATCTTATGCCGGATGGTACAAAATTCAGCAAACCGGCTGGTTTAACTTTCATGTATACTGATGAGGAACTGAACGGTTCTCACCCTTACCTTCTTTTCATTGCATACCAGGATAACTTAAATGAGTGGATAGCCGATTTGAAAGACAGATGGGTGGATACTCTATCTAAGACGGTAAGCATGGAGATTAATCATTTCAGTATTTGGTCAAGAGGCGAATCGATGAGTTTGGAAGCTGATAAAGAAAAACTGTATGCAGGTGAAAATACTGAACTGCGATTGGTTATGACCGGACCAGGACAATTAGTCTCAACGGGGCCCGATGCATCTGATGATGAGTTAAGTACTTTGTCCTCTAAAACGCCACTGGATGGAAAAAAAGTGAAGAACTGGAAAGTAAATGATGTTCCCGGAGGAAATGATCATGATGGATTGATCAATGACGAGACCTTACTCGGAAAAACTGCTGATAAGGCGGTTTACAACGCACCCAGATCTGTTGACCGTAATAGAACTGTTGTGGTATCGGTAGAATACAATGACCCGGTCACCCTGTGGAATAAGGGAAAGCCTTCCATTCAGCTTAGCAAATTTATCTTCTTAAAAGAGCTACAGCTGTTTCCAAAACCACTCAAATATGCGCTTGAAATTACCTTTTATCAGACTTTCCCTGATAAAACCATTCTAATGGACACGACGGAAGTCGAATTGGGTGTTGACCTAACACTCAATAATCTGGAAAATGCAGTGACGGTTACGTCCGTGGCTGAACATGCGCCTGCTCTGGAAAATGCTAGTCACGATCAAGGTGGCTGCAGTTTTTCCTGGATAAAAGATGATATTGGCATGCTTAACATCGATCGGATTGAAGGTTTTGTCTCTTTCAATATTCAAAGTGGCGATATGCAATTGGACATCTCGATCTACGAATCGAATATGCACAATGTTGGTAGTAACACGACCTGTCCCAATGCCCCTCCCACCAATATCCCCCCACCGCTTTACAAGGGCGACGGGAAATACAACTTTGCCGTTGACGGATTTGTTTTGAATGATCAGGAGCAGGACTTACCATATGCTCCAAATGATCTCGCTGGTGCGGAGTTTAAGCTACATTTAAAACCCCTCAAGTAGTCAACTAACATACCGGAACCCATCCGTCGCGATCTTACGAACTCGCATTAGCAAAATCAGATACCCATAACCGTTAGCCTCTTATCCTAACTGGACAGGGCCGGCAATACCGGCCCTTTTTTATTAAATTGGCTTCATTCCCCGCTTTCGCATTTCCCAAAAATTAAGAGTAAATTTAAGACGCGCATTCCCCCTTGTGGACATGAACCGCTCCAAAACGAATGGATAGATGCTAAGAAAATGTATTACATTCCTGCTGCTGTTTTTTATCTGTTGTGACTGCTTGTCTCAACAGTATCCCTTCGTGCATTATACGCCGAAAGATGGGTTGGTGAATAACGGCACAAGGCTAATGTTTCAGGACAGCAGGGGGCTGCTATACATTTCCACTTTTGGAGGACTGAGCGTCTATGATGGCTCCCGGTTTACCAATTATACCACGGACAATGGGCTGTCTACAAATCTGATCAATGATATGGTGGAAATGGGAGATGACTCAATATGGATCATTCCCAATGGGGCAAAATTGCATTGCCTCGTAAAAGGAGAAATAAAAGATGTTCTGACCAGTGATGGATTCTACCCGGTAATTAATAAGATGATCAAATGCAGCGACGGATCTTATTATGCCCTCGCCGATGAAGGCCTTTTCCGGTTGGAAGGGAATCATTTTAATAAAGTTAACCTGATCGATGGTTCGGGCAGGGACGTGGGGCGCTTCTTTTCAAATGCCGTGGAAGTGAATGGGCGCCTTTTTATTATTACCGATCCGGCTATCCAGCCGCTCGCTGGGCCCGGCCGTCTTATCGTCTATGATTTCAAAAATACTTCCGTATTGGTTAACAGCTATCCGCAGGTTTTCTTCATCGCAGGATCTCCAAAAAAGGATGTCCTGGTATCCACAGAACATGGAATTAAAAAAGTAGATGAAGCTGCGCTATTGAAAAACACTATCCGGTTGACTTCATGTCCCGCTGCCTACCGGCCCACTTATAAAAATTTTATTGCCACCTATATGTATTTTGACCGGCAACAAAATTTCTGGGTTGCCAGTACACAGGGT
>DATHGW010000407.1:0-3939 GCA_035317445.1 Puia sp. | reverse complement strand
CCTTTGTCAGTGACCGATAAAACAAAAGTATATCAGGATCCAGCCATTTTTTCGAAAATGGGACGGGCTTCGACAAAACTTGGGACGGGCTTCGGGAAAACCTGGTACGAACGACATTTTCTCCTCGGATTGTCCTCTTTGGTACCTCTTTGGTACCTCGGAATGTCCTCGGAATCCGAGGTGGCAATGAGGTACCAATGAAGTGGCATAGAGGTTTAACAGCGGCTGGGTGGTGGATGCGTCATGGATTATTCCCGGCCAAACACAGGCCCTAAGAGATATTTTTTTTATATTAGGATAATGTTAACCCTAAACCGCATTCCATCATGTTAAAGCCTTTTTTTGTCCGGGACAAGAAAGTATTGAAGAGAATAGATCCAGAACAAGTCATGTGTCTGGAAGCTGGAAGAAATTATACCTGGATATATCTTTCGGATGGCACGGCTCATTTGGTGCGGTCTACACTGTCGGGTACGCTAAAAAAGCTTCCTTCGGATATATTTATTAAAATACATCGCTCGCTGGCAGTTTCTGTTTTTTTTATCAATGATATAGCCAGAGATCATTTGATCATTGGCGAAAAGTCAATACCCATTGGACGGCAATACTACAGCTCTGCCATCAGGCAACTCAACATTATTGAATAAGTGCAAGTATGCCAAGGTCGACGAATCCAAGTGTCAAGTGAATAAAAATATGCCATGTTTAAAAACTATTTTAAAATCGCCTTTCGCAATTTATGGAAACATAAATCGGAAGCCATTATCAATATAACAGGATTGTCTGTAGGAATGGCTGCGGCTATATTGATCCTTTTATGGGTACAGAATGAGTTGGGTTTTGATAGTTATCACTCAAACGCAAACAGGATTTACCGAATTACCTTCTCCAATAAAGACAAAAGCCAGAAATGGGATGGAAGTCCTTTTCCATTTGCAAACGCCGCAAAACAGGAAATACCCGGAATAGAAAACATATCAAAATTCCTGGTGCCGACATGGACTAACCCGGTGTTAAATATCGGCGATGAATTGTATAAGGAAGATCGTGCTGTATTTGCAGACAGCAACTGGTTCAACATATTCCATTATGATTATATCGAAGGCAATGCCGTTGCATTCAATCAAAATCAGAATAGCATTATACTTACGCAGTCATTAGCAAAAAAATATTTCGGTAACCGGGCTGCTGTAGGACAAATAATCCGTATCGCCAATATCCATTACCAGGTGAGCGCAGTGGTAAAAGATAATCCCTCCAATTCAAGTTTCCAGTTCAACATATTTCTTCCTTTGGAAGTGCATCTTTCAAACATGGAAACAAAAAAGAATGAATCATCATGGAACAGTTTTGCCTGGCAAACATTTGCCGTGCTTGATCAAAAGGCAAAACCTGAAACAATTTCCAAACAATTAACCGAATTGTTACGCCGCAAGAGAAATGATAAAGAAACAGACATTTTTGTTTCTTTTACCGCCTTAAAAGAAATGCATTTTGAAACGGGCATACCCGATATAACAATACAACATGGAGATAAGAAGGTGGTTTTCCTGTTTACGTTATTGGGATCACTGTTATTATTAATTGCATGCATTAACTATGTAAACCTTTCCACTGCGAGAGCCAGCCTGCGTACCAAAGAAGTGAGCATCAAAAAAATTATCGGCGCGGACAGGAAATCACTTTTCAAACAATTCATGACGGAATCATTACTCACAAGCATCCTTGCGTTATTAGTGACTTTGCTGATCATTCAGGTCAGCCTGCCATTCTTTAACAGGTTTATTGACAAGAATTTAATTTTCTCCTTTAGTTCACTTCATATCTGGGAGTTGTTGGCAGGGACATTGCTCAGTACCATATTGCTCACGGGTATCTACCCCGCAATATTACTTTCATCTTTTAAACCATTGAATACGCTCAGGGGCTTTAGTGTGCTGAAGGTAAAAAATACGACTCTGAGAAAGACGTTGGTGGTTTCCCAATTTGCCATTGCCATAGCATTGACAATAAGTGCTATTGTAATTTTTAAACAATTAAACTTTATTCAGCAAAACAATGAAGGCTATAATCGTTCCCAGGTATTTTCAGTATCCATACCACTCACATGGTTAAGTAGCCATGGAAGTACAAACAAAGAGCAATTCAACAATATATTAAAACAGGAGTTACTGGCCGGGACCAGTATTGAGCAGGCAACTTTTACCAGTGGATCAATCATTAACACTCAGCTGAGTATGTCAGGTATCGTAAACTGGGATGGCAAAGGATCAGATTTCGACCCGTTAGTTTTCCCCTTGGGCGTCGACGTCGATTTCCTCAAAACATTTCAATTACAATTGATCGAGGGCAGGTGGTTCCAGGCTGGCAATACGGCCGACAAACACAATTACATCCTGAATGAGACAGCTGTAACAACCCTGGGTATTCGAAAACCATACGTTGGACAATGGTTTGCTTTGAATGGCGATACCGGCCGGGTAATTGGCCTGTTGAAAGACTTTCATATCCGAAGTTACCACGACAAGATAGGTTCTGTTGTGGTCATAAATAATGCGCAATGGGCCAACAGGTTGTTTATCAAAACTGCTCCTTTCAAAACATCGGAGGCACTGAACAAAGCTAAAGCGATTTGGAAAACATTTTTCCCGGATAACCCCTTTCAGTACGATTTCCTGGATGAAGAATTTGCCCATTTATACCGCGCAGATCTGAGAACTTCAGCTCTTATAGGGTTATTTGCAATGATTGCTATTTTCATTTCAGGCCTCGGTCTTTATGGACTAGCGTCATTCACTGCTGAACAAAGAACTAAAGAAATTGGCATAAGAAAGGTATTGGGTGCAACTGTAACAAATATCACAACCTTATTGTCGAAAGATTTTATAAAACTTGTTATATTTTCTTTTGCAATTGCATCACCTGTTGCCTGGTGGGCTATGAATAAATGGCTCCTGGATTTTGCATATCGGATAACGATCAGCTGGTGGGTGTTTGCTGTGGCAGGATCGGGTGCAATTTTAATTGCATTATTAACAGTAAGCTTCCAGGCGATTAAAGCAGCAATTACTAACCCGGTGAAGAGTTTGAGAACAGCATAAATTAGTCAACTTCCGTTTTCGACTGTGTTTTAACGTTGCGTGCAGTGATTATTCATTACGTCGAGGCTTATAACCCAATAACAAAACCCACCTGACATGAAACAAATTACACTAATTACAATTTGCCTTTTTTATTTTATTACTTCCTTTTCACAGGTTTCTGTTACCAAGAAAGATGGGAGTTCTGTAGTGACAAAACTTGGAATGGGAATTAAAGTAAACGAGGGGTCATCCTTGTTTAGGCAGCAAATTACAATCAATGATGCAAATTGCCCCCTTCAATTGAGCGATATCGGGGTCGAAACCTCATACTCTTCATCTACTTATTCCTTCAAACCTACGGGAAATTTTACAGCAAAAGAACCTATTGTCGCTTTTGAAGTTGTTCATCTTATTTACAACGTATTTGGTGAACACATGAAAACCTTATCAAATACAGAAATCACAGACATTGACGGAAAAAAAGATTTTTCGAAATGGTCAAGTTGGTATGCTTCCGAAAACAATGTTAGTGAGTATTTCATTTGCGTCTCTTATGTTGCCAATGTTAGGACTAAAAGTGGGACCCTATGGCATTATAATTTTAAGGCACTAAAAGAACAATTAAGTAAATTAGAGATAGCCTTCGAAGAAGGATATCTTCCTAAAAAGGATAGTGAAAAGGAAAAGTGAATAGGTAGGCCGTATGTAAGCAAAAGCTGCAGCCAGGCCAGCATTAGGAATTATATCGCTGCCACAGCGACAATGTGCATTGTTGGCTGATACCAACCGGGAAAGTTTACTATTTTGTTCTATTCATATTGCTTCGGATTTAAATTCATATTGCTTCGGATTTAAA
>DATHGW010000406.1:0-7478 GCA_035317445.1 Puia sp. | reverse complement strand
CGCCACTTTGTTGTTCCAGCAGCCCCGGGTATCCGTGTTTTCGCGGTATTCGAATCTGCAATGCAATTGTTGTAAACTTGTAAAAAAATACCCATGGCTACAATGATCACCTGCCCTTCCTGTAACAATTCTTTTGCGCTGGAGGAAGTGATGACGGATGACATCAAGAAAGAATTGCGGGGTGAAATGATCGCCTACAAGAAAAAGAAAGATGATGAAGTGACCTTTTTACAGGAACAGCTTTCCAGGAAGGACCTGGAGCTGTCGGAGAAAATTTCTGCCTCCGCGAAACAAAAAGAAGAAGAATTCCAATTGAAGCTCGCCGCTTTGGCCAAACAGGCGCAACAACAGCAGGAAGAATTGAACAGAAAACTGCTTGAAGAAAAAAAGGTCCTGCAGCAAAGCATGGAGGCCACCATCCGCAAAAGCATCTCCGCCGATTTTGAAAACCAGCTGCGCATCCTGCAGCAGTCGAACCAGGATAACGAGGAAAAATTAAAGACTTCGCGTCAGAAAGAACTCGAATATTTACAAAAAGAACAGAACTTAAAGAACAAAGAAGCCGAACTGGAACTTTCCGTTCAGCGAAAATTGCAGGAGGAAAGAGCCAGGCTTTCGGAAGAACTGAGAAAACTGGAAGAACAGAAAACCGCAGCCAGGGAAACAGAACATCAGCTGAAAGTGAAGGAACTGGAAAAACAACTCGAAGACCAGAAAAAACTGGCGGAGGAGATGCGGAGGAGAGCAGACCAGGGATCTTCCCAGCTTCATGGGGAAGTGCAGGAACTGGCATTGGAAGAATTGCTAAGAACGACCTTTCCCTTTGATGAGATCATCGAAGTAGGCAAGGGAAAAAGAGGTGCCGATTGCATTCAAACCGTGCGCAACCAGCTCGGCCAGGAATGCGGAAAGATCATTTACGAAAGCAAGCGCACCGAAAATTTTGGACAGGACTGGATTGAAAAACTGAAGTCCGATATGCGAAAACAGGGAGCGCATATAGCCATTATCGTGAGTAAGACAAGACCGAAAGACATGGACTCATTCGGAGAAAAACAAGGCGTATGGGTTTGCAGTTTTTCAGAGGTAAAAGCCCTGGCCTATGTATTGCGTGATGGGATCGTGAAATTGTTCAATGCATCCCGTTCGCAGGAAAACAAGGGAGATAAGATGCACCTGCTTTATGATTACCTCACCAGCACGGAATTCAGCGAACAATGGAAGGCCATACGGGAAGGTTTTTTATCGATGAAAACCTCCATACAACGTGAGCGTGATGCCATGGAAAAATTATGGAAGTCAAGAGAAAAACATCTGGAGAAAGTATTGTTGAACGTTGCCCATATCCGGGGATCGGTGGAAGGAATTGCAGGCAACGATGCCATCAGCCTGAACCTGCTGGATGATGCAGAGGAAGAAAAAGAATCCGGCTGAACGGACAACCTCATTCAGCTCAGGACCCAGGCCAGCACCAACTGATCAAAAAACCTGCCCAATACCTGGAGCGGCACGGGGAAATTCTTGTCAAAAATAAAATCCATTTTCGACCATCCCCCTGCGTTATATTCTATGGCCCTGTGAAGGTGCATGTGGTTTTTAAAATCAACCAGGCCTTCACCATACCATTTATAAATGGCTTCCTTCGCGCTCCAGAGCATGGTCTGCAGTGAATGGTTTTCGATCTCTGATGACCCCGCCAACGGCCATCCTGCAATGGCAAGCCCGTATTCGCCCGGTTCCAGGAACTTATGCCGGATCCTTTCAATTTTGGGTGTAATGATTTCAATGTCCACGCCCACCCGGTGTGTGCTGCTGACGATGGCCGCTGCAAAATCGCCACAATGTGAGATCGAAAAATGGTATTTTTCATTTTCGAGGAATGGCTTGCGCGTATCGGCAATAACGATTTCTTCAAGCGGGAAATCTTCAAACAAGGCGGGCAACAAATACCGGCCCGCCAGGTGTTGCAGCCTTTTGTGAGGATGCGATACATCCTTTTTTAGTGGTACTTTGGCAAGAAAAAAACTTTCCTGTTCTAGAATCTGCCAGATAGCCAGCCTGGTATATTCGTTGATAGTATGTTGATAAAATAATGGCATCGAGAAAATGGTAAAATGCGAAATTCGCCTCCCCGGCGGCCTGTCCCGGGTTTGTGTACCGGCAGATCGGGAACAAATAAACAAATAAACCTGCAAACGAAATGATTTTATCCGACAAGCGCATCCTGGAAGAGATGAAAAAAGAAACCATCAAAATTGTTCCTTACCGCCGGGACTGTCTCGGCAGCAATTCCTATGATGTACACCTGGGGAAATTACTGGCCACCTACCGCGAACACATACTGGATGCTAAAAAACACAATGAGATCGAAACTTTTGAGATACCAGAGGAAGGCTTCGTATTGTATCCGCATATTTTTTACCTGGGGGTAACAGCCGAATACACCGAAACGCATGCGCATGTTCCCTTCCTGGAAGGCAAGTCCTCTACAGGTCGCCTTGGCATCGACATCCACGCCACGGCGGGGAAAGGCGATGTGGGATTCTGCGGCAATTGGACACTCGAAATTTCAGTAAAGCAGCCAGTCCGGATCTACAAAGGCATGCCCATCGGCCAGTTGATCTATTTCCCGGTGGACGGCGAGATAGAGATCAAGTACAACGAGAAAAAGGACGCCAAATACAGCCGCCAGCCCGACCGGCCTGTCGAGAGTATGATGTGGAAGAACGAGTTTTAAAGCGCAGCCTTGCCATATTTCTTATAATAAGCAATGAACCATGCAATAACTTCATTATACGTTCTCAGCCCCTGGGGCTGGCTGTTGGCCCGGAGGTAGCTGCCATACATCCTGCGGATATACGGTTCAAAAGGATTCTCATACTTCGCGAAAAATTTGCGCAATGTCTTAAAATCATTCCGTACCGCAGGCCTCAACTGATCCCGCAGTGGCTTAACCAGGGTTGAATCGCGCATATACAATTCCGTTGCTGCATAAAGATACAGGTCGAAATAGGCCGAATACCTGAACGTTGGATTGCCGGACGACTTGGCTGCAAGATAACCCGCAAAATTGGCCTCATTCTCCTTCGCATAACCAAGCTGGTGACCCATTTCATGACAGGTCGTAAATGGCTGAATAAAAATAGGTACCGTGGTATTCACCTGCGCTTCGCCGGAAAAGGGATTGTAATACCCCGTGAAGCCTAAATAATTTCCCAGGTAACTCACAATAGATGGCTTCACTGATGGATATCTGTACCGGAAGATCTGATCTTTGGCAAACAAATTCTTGTAAGATTGCACGGACTCCCGGAAAAGAAAGCTTTTGTATTGTAAGCTATCCCGGCTGGCCATAGAAGGCGAATCCAAAGCATTCAGCTTTTCAACGATCAGTTGCAGTGCAGTATCCAGTTCCTCCGTAGAATAAGGCTGAACATCCAATTGTAATTGATAAGCTATGCCGCGCCGGTCATAATTCAATCCCCACAACAGGTTGAATAGCACATAAATCATCAGGCAAAACCAGCCAAGTCTGCTCAGCACATACACCAGGTATGGAATACTGATGCGTTTTGTAAAAAGTTTCCTGATAAAGGCAATGGTCTTAACCAGTAGCCAGATAAAAATGAATATGTATAAAAGATCTCCGAGGCTGATGGGGATCCATCCAAATAATATACGCAGTAGCCGCGCCATGATTGGATATAGCCCGGTGGCATAATATTTTTCCACCGCATCGGGGAAAAAGGAGAATATTTTAATCAGCAGGGCGAGGCTGACCAGCATTACCCATCTTCCATAACGCTTCCAGATCATGTTCATTCAAAAATACATCAATATTACATCATCAACCTTAAATTGCACCTATAAATGCCCGCTATGAACCTTGAATTTAACAAGAATGAAGATACGATGCAGCTGGCGCTCAGTCAGCTCCGCAACCGTTTTGACAAAATTGCGCTGGGCGGTGGGAAAAAAAGTATTGACAAGCAACATGAAAAAAATAAGCTCACCGCAAGAGAGCGCATCCAGTACCTGGCCGATCCCAATTCTTTGTTTATGGAGATTGGCGCCTTCGCAGGATATGACATGTACCCGGAATATGGAGGCTGCGCTGCGGGCGGAACAGTTGCCGGTATCGGTTATGTGAGCGGAAGGCAATGCGTCATCGTCGCGAATGATCAAACCGTCAAGGCTGGCGCATGGTTCCCCATCACCGGTAAGAAAAATCTCCGGATGCAGGAAATCTCCATGGAAAACCATCTGCCCATCATTTACCTCGTAGACAGCGCCGGTGTTTTTCTTCCGATGCAGGATGAGATTTTTCCAGACAAAGAACATTTTGGACGCGTCTTCCGGAATAATGCCCGCATGAGTGCCATGGGCATCACGCAAATCGCCGCGGTGATGGGCGCCTGCGTGGCAGGCGGTGCCTATTTACCCATCATGAGCGATGAGACCCTGATGGTGGAAGGCAATGGATCCATCTACCTGGCAGGACCTTACCTCGTCAAGGCTGCCATTGGAGAAGAAGTGGATGCAGAAACCCTTGGCGGAGCGGTTACCCATACAGAGATTTCGGGCATCGCCGACTATAAATTTAAAACGGAACAGGAATGTCTTGACCAGGTAAAAAAAATCATCGGTAAACTCGGACATCAAACCGGAAAAATTTCTTTCGACCGCATCACGCCTATTGCGCCGGCAAAAATGGCGGAAGAACTGAGGGGGATTCTTCCGGCGGATCATTCCAAGCCTTATGATATGCTGGAGATCGTTGAGCGGATCGTCGACGGATCTGCATTTGAACAATTCAAAGAGGACTATGGCAAGACCATCCTTTGTGGTTATGCGAGAATTGACGGATGGGCTGTCGGTATTGTAGCCAACCAGCGAAAGATTGTAAAAAGCAGAAAGGGAGAACTACAGATGGGTGGCGTGATCTATAACGACAGTGCAGACAAAGCCGCGAGGTTCATCATGAACTGCAACCAGAAAAAAATCCCGCTCGTCTTTTTACAGGATGTTACGGGTTTTATGGTAGGCAGCAGGAGTGAGCAGTCAGGAATCATCAAAGACGGCGCCAAGATGGTAAATGCCGTCGCCAATTCCGTCGTGCCCAAGATCACGGTCATCATTGGCAATTCCTACGGCGCGGGCAACTATGCCATGTGCGGCAAGGCCTATGATCCACGGCTGATCTTTGCCTGGCCCTCTGCCAAGATTGCGGTCATGGGAGGTGAACAGGCTGCCAAAACCCTTTTGCAAATCCAGGTGGCCTCCCTGAAGGCAAAAGGGGAAATCATCAGCCCGGATATTGAAAAAAAATTATTGGATGACATTAAGGGAAAATATGAAAAGCAAACAAGCCCCTACTATGCTGCCGCACGATTATGGGTAGACGCTATTATTGACCCCGCAGATACCCGAAAGATGATCGCCGAAGGATTGAAAGCAGCCAGCAATAATCCGGACGTGCCGGATTTTAAAACCGGCGTTTTCCAGGTTTAATCACAAAATCAAATCATTTGCAAACAAAACAATTGACGATGTACACGGACGGCGCCTCGAGGGGCAATCCCGGCCCGGGTGGATACGGCACCATCCTCGTATGGGGGAACCACAGAAAAGAACTGTCTGCCGGCTATCGCCTGACCACCAATAACCGCATGGAACTGATGGCGGTCATCGCAGGATTGGAAGCGCTCAGAAAAGAGGGCATACAAATAGTCATTTATTCAGACAGTCAATACGTGGTGAAGTCCATCGAGCAGGGCTGGTTGAACAACTGGATCAGAACAGATTTTAAGGGGGGGAAAAAGAACAAGGACCTCTGGTTGCAGTATTTCGACCTGGCTCAAAAACATAAGATCAGGATGAGCTGGGTTAAAGGTCACGCAGACAATGCGGACAATATCCGCTGTGATGAATTAGCTACAGCTGCTGCCGACGCGCCGAACCTGCTCATCGATGAAGGGTACGAAGCGCTATAGGTTTCATGATCGCTATGCAGCAACCGTCTTTTGGGCATTACGGGTGATAAGATAATATGATCCGAACAAGAAGCTGCTGAAAACCAGCGTAGCGATCAGGCTGGTTCGGTAGAACGGTAACGCGTCGTTGTAACATTGCATCAATCCGGCCCATGTTTTAGGACGGCCGAGTCCGCGCGTCCCCGATGATCCGGCCCAAAGGATGAAATTAGAGAGGATGAAATAGACAGTAGGCGCTGCCAAAGAAGCCAAGGCGATATTCAGCAGGTTTATTTTCCTGATCATCATGCCGATAAAAGTCAATGACCCAAACAATATATAATTCTGCCATTGTCCTTCATAAAAACCCGGCAGGTCGGAAAGGCCGCTGGAATAAAGTATCTGATAGAAAAGATCAGAAAAGAACATAGACAATACCGGAACGATCAAAGCGAATTTCTTGTCCCTGATCACTGTCCCGGCAAATACGGCCATGGCCCATTGCGGAGCAAACCCGTAGGGTCTGCCTGGTATGACCCGGTACAAAGCCGCGATAACCACCAGCGTGATAAATGACCATATAATTGTTTTATTCAATTTCATAACATTTCATTAAGAACACAAAAATACTTGAAAATTGTCTTATTCGGGCCATAAAATCTGGCAAATATTCATAGTTGCTAAGAAGGCACCGACGCCTTGCAAATGACTGATTTCTTTATAGCACTGATGTCAAACAGCGCCTCGTGAAAGGAAACGAATGCCTCTCCTTTTTCAATCAGCAACCGGTTTTGGTCATTTTCTATTATCTCGGCCTCGCCGTCCATCAGCAGGAAGATCTCTGCGGTTGCAGATGCTGAAGAAATGGTCTCTCCCTGCTCCAGGATAAGCAGCGACAATTCAAAATCCGGTGCCGGTGTAGGAAAAACCAGCTCATGATCTGAGGTTTTCTGGCCATGAATGATCTCCGGAACCGTTTCCTCAAATTTGATGTGTTGCATCAGCTCCTGCACGTCAATATGTTTGGAGGTTAGGCCACCCCGTAATACATTGTCCGAGTTGGCCATGATCTCAATGTTCTGTCCTTCGAGGTAGGCATGCGGCAAGCCGGCATCCTGGAAAATCGCTTCGCCGGGATGGAGGTTGAGCAGGTTGAAAAAATAAATTGAAAATATCCCCCGGTCAATATGCTCTTCCCTGTTAAAGGTCAGGGCGGCCCTGGCGGCCCAGAAATGCTCATCATTTTTCTGAAGCAGGTTTTTTTGGTAGGCAGGAATGATCCTGTTCAGCAATGGACGAAGCGTCTCATCAACATCTTCCTGTGGCATTTCCATTACTTTTCTGTACAGGCCTTCATAACTGCCATGGGTAAACGGGTAAACCAGGAATTGCAATTCAGGAACTTTTTGCAGCGTCTGCTCAAGAGATGATCGCCTCCTGAATCCGTGGAGCAGCCAGAATTCGCTTAATGCCAGCATCAGTTCAGGCTTATGATTGTCGTCCTTA
>DATHGW010000405.1:0-3607 GCA_035317445.1 Puia sp. | reverse complement strand
GGTCTTGCAGCGATACCTCCATTGCCGCCATTATAGCTGATGCGGGTGGTTCTATTGTCGTTCACGACTACAGTCCGGTCAACATATACGTTGTGTACGACACGCGTATTTACCCTTAGGACTGCAGTATTATACCTGAATCTGCCTTGGTCCCATCGTCCTCCCGTAAAGCCTGATCCATAATACCCATATCCATAGTCGACCCCGCCATAAAATCCGATATGCGGTCCCCAATATCCCTGATGCCATCCATAGACGCCGCCGGTATAGGCCCAGTAGCAGGGTGTCCAGTAATATCCCGGTTGCGGAGGTAAAACCCAAACACCCGGTACCCAATAATAGTCGCCGTCTTCAAAAGCCCAGTATCCTGGCGTCCAGAGGTATCCGTCCGCAGGACAATAGGGTTGTTCATAATAAGGTAGAGGCGGCGGTGGAATACCTGCAGTAATCGTAATACCGACTTCTACCTGGGCCCTGGCATTAAATGATAAAAGAAATGTTCCTAGTGTAGCGGCTAGAATAAATATGATTTTTTTCATGGCATTTTTTTTAGGCTATACTATATAGACTAGTCTTTACACTGAAAATGCCATGCCAGCGCAGCATTAAGATATGATTAACACATCCTGACGAAATAGGTAATGTACTGAGCGCTAGGTTTCTTTGTCCTTTGTATTTCTTACCAGACTGACGCCCGCAAAGAAAAAAATTGCACCGAGGATACCGTAAAGAAAAATGGCCTTAAGGTTTCTTGGCCCACTTCCATTATTCATGAAATTGATACCGGCCAGAATGAGTCCGGCTACACCGAGTAATGAAAGCATGATGCCCAATATTCTTTTTTCCATATTGACATTTTAAGAAAGTTAAACTTTATGACTTACATAAATCAGGCCTGCCGCTATCTTTATATCGCGACAGGCCTGATGGAATTTATTTTTTATCAGACTTCCAGCAATCCATGGATATAGCTTGCGCTATCCTTGAACGTATTCAAATCCATTTCAACAAAATAATTTTTTACCCCGCCTACTGGAGCAGCGGCAAAAAATTCCTTCCAATCAATGACACCTTGTCCGATGGGTACCTGTTTTTTGTCTTTAGTCCAGTCCGACAAATGCGACGAAATGAATCTGCCAGGATATTTCCGAAAATAGGTTGCAGCTTTGTACCCCAGGTTGATCACTTCGGTTTGAAATTGCATTTTAACCAGGTTGCCATCTAATTTTTCCATCATGGCATCATAGATCAGCACGCCATCGCGCTGGGCAAATTCCATTTCGTGGTTGTGATAGCCCGTTATCATTCCGGCCTTGCTGATTTTTTCGGCTATCTTATTCAGTGTTTCTGAAGAATCCTGGTAATCCTTGATGGTGGCCGTATCCTTCAGCCAAAAGCTGGAACAAACCATGTATTTGAGGCCCAATTGCTGTGCGAATTCAATCGTTACATCGAGTTTATCTTTTAACTCTACAAAGGTAAAATGACAACTAGGACAAACCAGGCCAGCATCATTGATCATCTTTTTCATGTCTGCACCTTTGATGCCCGTAAGTGGTCCAAAGCCCGTGTCAAGATAACCAGCAGGAGAGCACATTTCGACAGTTTGATATCCAAGTCCGGCCATCATTTTTAATGTTCCGGAAAAATCTTTGACAAGCATTTCGCGGATTGGAAAAACCTGGAAGCCGATAGGGTGTTTAACAGCGGCCGAAGACCCGAATGCACCCTGGTTCCTGAATATCGCTGGGATCACCAGTGCGGAGCCAAGCAACATGGAGGAGCGGCCAATAAAATTTCTTCGATTTACCTTTTTCATAAAAAATTTTTGTGTTTGTTTTAGGTGGGTTCGATGACCTAATATAGGAAATGATTCCCGGCCGGCAAAAAAGGACAGGATTCTGTGCATTATGCTTGTTATTTTTTAACTGCTGGTTCTTATTAGGCCTGGATAGTTTTGGCTTAACCGTAGTGTAGAAGACTTCCAAATGTAAAGAGGAGGGACTGAGTTTTTTTGTGCAGGCTTACATGTCAATTACGCGATGTTGTCTGGGTTCCCGTCCCCGATCCCGTCGAAGATAAAAAAAATGGGGATATTATTGCCCACTACATGGTGGTTCATTTCTGTTGAATTTATCTCAAGGCCCCGGTTGGTTGGAAGAATCTGGCTATTTGGTCGTTCTGTATTCCCTTTAGCCTCTTGCTCCCCGGAATGCTCGTTTTCCTGGGCTTTTTTTTGTATTGGCATAGCATTTAGTTTATTATTCTGGATGTAGAGATTCACTCATATGGATAATGGATAAAAATGTATGCCACTATGGGAAGGGTATCATGGAAGGGTTTATGGGGCGTTCTGAAAAATACGTTCGATGGATTTTCATCCGATAAGGTCTTTAAATTGAGCGCATCGCTGGCCTATTATATGGTGTTTTCCATGGGTCCCTTGCTGTTGATGATCATTTCACTGGCCAGTCTTTTTTTTGGACGTGAAGCAGTGGAAGGGAAAATTTACGGGCAACTGGAACATTTTGTTGGTCATGATACAGCCTTTCAGTTACAACAGATCATCAGGAATGCGGCAGTCATCGGTAAAGGAAAACTGGCAGCCATTATTGGCGGCGTTGCCCTGCTCATTGGCGCGACCGGCGTTTTTGGGGAGATCCAGGATTCCATTAATATGATCTGGGGACTTAAACCAAAACCCAAAAAAGGATGGCTTAAACTACTGCAAAACCGGATCCTGTCTTTTTCCGTGATCATCGGGCTTGGATTTCTGTTGCTGGTGTCTCTTGGATTTTCCGCGCTGGTCGATGCATTCAGCGACCGTTTAATGATCGCTTATCCGGAAGTTACGGTGGTGCTATTTTACATTGTAAATCTCCTATTGAGTTTTGTGATCACCAGCCTGATCTTCGGCACCGTATTCAAAGTGCTGCCCGATGCGAAAATAGCCTGGGGCGATGTGGCGGCCGGAGCGCTGACCACGGCCGTGCTGTTCATGCTTGGGAAATTTGCGATCTCATTTTATATCAGCAAAAGCCATGTGGGTACAACTTATGGCACGGCGGGTTCGCTGGTCGTTTTACTGTTGTGGATCTATTATTCCTCGGTGATCCTTTATTTCGGCGCCGAGTTTACCAAGTATTACGCGGTCGCCTTTGGCTCGGCCATCTATCCGAATGAATACGCAGTCATTACCAAACAGGTGGAAGTTGAAACCGGAGCAAAAACGATCAACGAAAAAGAAGAGATGGACGGTGGGAAGGCAAACCCCGGCTAGCCATGACCGGGGCACGCTTTTTTAAGTGATGGACAAACACTAAATCATGAAAACACTTGGAATCATTCTCATCATTGTGGGCATTGCCATGGTACTCATCCGTGGGTTTTCTGTTCAGACAGAAAAAAAGATTGTCGACGCAGGACCTATTCAGATCAATAAGAAAGAAAACAGGTGGATCGGATGGCCAACCTATGCGGGCGTACTGATCGCCGTGGCCGGAATTGCGCTGGTGCTTTCTGATAAGAAAAAACTGCCGTAACGAAGGGTGTAGAACAGCTATCTCCTGGCCTTATAAATTAAATAAAAATTGATGCACAGGTAAAG
>DATHGW010000404.1:0-12745 GCA_035317445.1 Puia sp. | reverse complement strand
AACAAGAACCCTTTTGCCCGCGCTCATCAATTTCCCAAGCAACCCACCTTGTTGCTGTTGCTGGGATCCATCCCCGAAAATAGTTTGCATGTTGATGCCGTCTTCCATCATCATAAATCCTCCGGGTTCACCGATTACGGTTTCGCCGGGGTCCAGTTCAATTTCCACGAATTGCAATTCTTCTCCGTAGATCTTATAGTCTATCTCATGATTGTTTCTCATACGCATAATTTTTATGAAGGTACGTTGAGTGTGGAATATTTATTTCTTGTTTGTTCTAAATCCAAGGTAATTCGGCAACATGGGTTTTCGCTGGATCAATCTTTTATGAACCCACATCGGGATCAATAAAATGAAAAACAAAGGTCCCGTGAAACCCAGCAAAGCGACCCATTTGGTTCCATAGAATTTACTCATGGGCCTGCGCAGGCGCTCAGTGATCAGGTACATGGAAGGGACCAGCAGCAGTGTCATGAAGAATGCGAACATGAGGCCGAAAATAAGTGTCCAGGACAGCGGTCCCCAGAACACCACGCTGTCGCCGCCCATAAAAACATGCGGTTGCAGGTGCTGGAAAAAAGAAACCCAATTAATATTCAGACCGATAGCAAGTGGTAGTAATCCCAGCATGGTGGCTAGGGCCGTCAACAAAACAGGAATGATACGGATCTTTCCCGCCTGGATGATGGCTTCTTTTGTTTTTACTCCACGTTCTCTCAATTCATCAGTAAACTCAATGAGCAGGATGGCGTTTTTTACCACGATACCCGCCAGTCCAACGATACCCACGGCAACCATGATCAGGGGCATCGTCATTCCCGTAATGGCAAATCCAAAGAATACCCCGATAATACTGAAGAAAATCTCATTCAACACGATGAAGGGTTTGCTCAGTGAATTAAACTGCAATACCAGGATGCCAAAGATCATTCCCAACGCAATGATCAAAGCTGTGAACAAAAAGCTCAAAGATTCCTGCTGATCTTCCTGCTGTCCTGTCTGGCGGATAATAATATTATCCGGCTTGCCTTTAAATTCATCTACCGCTCTTTTAATATCCAGGTTCACTTTATTGGGATCGAATCCGTCGATAAGGTTTGAGTAAATGGAAATAAGCCTTTTCAGGTTTTTCCTTTTTACGCCGCCAAGGGTATTGTTATAGTCAAATTTTACCAGGCTGCTGATGGGCACCTGCCTAACCTGCCCGGAGCTAAAATCACGGTAGGTGATCTTCATATTCTGAAGATCTGCGATATTGTTGCGAAGCAGATCTGTATACCTTACCTGGATCTTGTATTCATCCTCGCCTTCTTTCAGCTTGCTTGCTTCACGGCCAAACAATGCGGTGCGGAGCTCCGTTCCGATCTGACCTGTGCTCAGGCCTTCGCGCATGGCCCTTTCGCGGTCGATGGACAGTGTGAGTTCGGGCTTGGTTATATCCACATCGAGTTTCAGCTTTTCTACTCCTGCAATATTCTTTCCATCCAGATAGTTCTTGAGTTGAACAGCCGTCTTCACGATGTCATCAAAGTCATCCCCTACCACTTCGATGTTAATGGGCGCTCCGGATGCAGGGCCGTTTTGTTGTCCCGCGATACTGACTTCTGCGCCCGGCAGGTCCTTCAGTACTTTTCGCAAGGCTTCGACATACTTCGAAGTTTTTTCGCCATGCCGCTTTTCATACTCCACGAAGGAGATCTGGATGCGGCCAAGGTTCGCTTGTGTGCCCCTTTCACCCCCGAAAGGATCCGTGGCGCCCACGGCTACATTCGAAATCACAGACTCCACGATGGGATTGTTATCGCCCAAAACCTGGAACACCTTCTTTTCCAGCAGGCTGGTTATGCTATCCGTGTAGGATGTCTTGGTCCCTACCGGCATTTTCAGGTATACATACACGATAGGAGGATCTCCGGTCGGGAAAAATTCCGTTTTCGTGCGTCCCGACACGATGGATACCGTGAGCAGGACAGTGGCGAGTATAAAGGCGCCGAACACGGAAGCCAGAAGCCAGCCTGGCCTGTTGCGGTACAGGGCCCAACGCAAGGAGCGCTCATAATGCGACATCAGCCAGGGCAATACCTTTAACTGAAAACTGTGGATGACGTCATGCAATACAAAGCGGTTGAAAATGATGAGGATCACCAGCAGCAGGAGAAAATTCCCAAATCCGTGCATACCGCAGAGGTGCATCAGGATGCCCAACCCGACAAATACCCAGAACCAGTTCTTTTTGAACAAATCCTTTTTCGGTTCTTTGGCCGGATAATACTCCGGCTTCATGAACGAGGTAGCGAAGACCGGGTTAATGAGGAAGGCCACGATCAGCGAAGCAGTGAGGGTAAGGATCAAAATTACCGGGAGGTAGATCATAAATTTACCAATCAGTCCGGGCCAGAACAAGAGAGGAAAAAAGGGAGCGAGGGTGGTCACCGTTCCGGACAGCACCGGCACAAAGACTTCTCCAGCCGCCATTTTCGCTGCCTTCTTAATGGGCACGAGTCCGTTCCTGAAAATGCGATGGGTATTTTCAATGACCACAATGGCATCATCCACGATAATCCCCAATCCAAACAGCAATGCAAAGAGCACAATAAAGTTCAGAGTTACCTTGGTACCGACCAGGGTGTCGGCCAGAGGAAGAAAGAGGAAGGCCACAAAAACGCTCAGCGGAACGCTGAGTGCCACAAAAAAAGCATTGCTTACACCCATGAAAAACATCAGTACAATCAGTACGAGAATAAATCCGATGACGATCGTATTGATGAGGTCATTGAAAGAAGTACGGGTTTGAACGCTCTGGTCACCGGTGATCACCACGTCCAGGTCCGGCGGCAATTCAGATTTCTTCATTTGCGCCACAATCTCTTTGATCTTGTCGGAAGTATTGATCAGGTTTTCACCTGCGCGCTTGACGATCTGAAGGGTGACGACATTTTTTCCATTGATACGGGAATAACTGTCTTTTTCAGCCACCGTGTCAATCACCTGTGCTATATCGTGCAGGTAAACGGGCTGTCCATAAATGTTCTTGATGACGATGCCCACCATATCCTTCACGGTAATGAACTGCCCTTTGACCTGAATGGTCGGCTGCATGTTACCGATCTTGATATTACCCGCGCTGATGTCTTTATTCTCATTCCCGATGGCATTCGCAATATCGGTGAACGTGATGCCTGCAGCCTCCATCTTGAACTTGTCTACGTTCACCTGTATCTCACGTTCCGGTGCTCCTGCGATTTCTGCCTTGTTTACTTCGGGCAGTTCTTCAAACCGGTCCTGCAATTTTTTTGCATAGGATTTTAATTTGATGCCATCGTAATTACCGCTTACATTGACGAACATGATGGGCAGATCTGAAAGGCTTACTTCAATCACATCGGGTTCTTTGGTGAGGTCCGTCGGCAGATCCGGTTTGGCTTTGTCTACGGCATCCTTCACTTTTTGCTTAGCCATGTCCACGTTAACGTCGGTCTGAAATTCTACGAGAATGCTGCTGTAATCCTGGATGGACGTGCTTTTTATGTTCCGGATCTTGGCGCCAGTAATCCCTTTGAGCTGTTTTTCAATCGGCCTGGTCACCAGGTTCTCCATGTCTTTGGGAGATGTTCCGGCATAGATCGTGGAGACGTAGATCTGTGGCACGACAATATCAGGATATGATTCCTTGGGCAGGTTGATAAAAATGGACAGTCCCCAGAGCGTGATGGCGATCGTAGCCACATAGGTAACCGTAGCGCGATCAATGACCCAGCTGCTTAACTTGAACTGTTTAAACGTTTCTAATATTTTGGTTTTGATACTCATGATTCACATTTTAAGGCATATATTCCTGAATTCGGATAGGGGTTACTGTTGGTTTGCCGCCGGGTATCAGGACGTGGTGATCGACTGTCCGTCATACAATCCCTGGAAACCTTCTGTAATGAGCTGATCACCCACCTGCAATCCTTTCCTGATCTCGATTTTTTCTCCGTACACGGATCCCACCAATACGGCTCGTTTCTTTGCTACCGGTTTACCGTTTTCTTTTGCCATCACAAAAACATATTTGCCTGTTTCGTCGGTCTGCAGTGTGGTCATGGGAATGACCAATACCTGCGACGCATTGTAGTCCTGGATCTTGATAATAGCCAACTGGTTTGGTTTCAGGCTACCGTCTGCAGGCAGCTGTGCTTCGGCGGTAAAAGCACGGGAATTGCTATTGATCAACTGGCTCACCAGGGTAATGGTCGAGTTGAAAGTCTTATTGGCATCCGGAACCTCCACGACTACTTTCGTGCCTTTTTTAACACTGGTCAGGTAATTTTCAGGAACCTCTACCAACGCTTTTAAAGACCCGGGATTCACGATGGAGATCGTAGCATTGGCCGCACCGGTAAAAATTTCTCCCGGGTGTATGTTCACGGTTTCTACGATACCAGAAACAGCGGAGTAGACATTGGAGGTATTCCATTGTTCCCGCATCGTTGAAATTTGTTTTTCCAGGTTGTCGACGTTATTTTTTGCTGTGATCAACTGCACTTCGGTACCAATTTTCTGGTCCCAAAGATTTTTCTGCCTGTTGTACAGGTCTTTGGCATAGGACAGCTGGGTTTCCAGCTGTTGCAGGTTTTGCAGCATAACGGCGTCATCGAGTTTCAACACCAGTTGTCCTTTGCTGACATGGTCTCCTTCCTTTACAAACACCTGCTTAACCTGTCCGCCCTGCCCACGAGGTCCGAGGTAATAAATGTCCTTTGTACTTATTTTTCCCTGCAGGTCAATATAATGGGTGAAATCCTGGGTGGAAAGTGCGGTGATGTTGACCAGTTTCGCTTTAACGGCAAATGTTGAATCCAGGTTGCCAATTTCAGTTTCCAGCCTCACAATATCTGCGTTGAGCTTTTCCTGTTGCGTCTTTAATTTTTGTAACTCCGTTTTTTTTGCCGCCAGGTCTGGTGCATCTTTCTTGGTGGCTGCTCCGCAGGAAGCCAAGAAGAAGATTCCTGCTATGATTGCAAGGTTTGCTAGCTTTTGCATAAGTCAATATTTAAATTTTTTTAGATAAGATTTATTAAGATTATAATGTACCAACAGCTCGGGCAAAATCTATTTTTGCGAGTACTGCATCATACAGCGCCCTGATAAAATTTGTTTGTGCGGAGATCAGATCTGTTTGTGCAGTAGTAATATCCGTTGTGCCGCCGATACCAGCTTCATACTTTTTCTTACTTTGTTCATACACTTGTTCGGCGAGTTCCATATTTTTTCTCTGGCTCTCCAGAGTCGTTATGGCAGTCGTATATTCATTCTTTGACTGCTCCACATCGTTGTCAATAGACAGCTTCAAATTTTCCATCAGGTTCTGTGTCTGTTGTAACTGGAGCTTTGCTTTCTGGACGTTGGAGGCCTTGGCAAAACCATCAAAAATCGGGATATTGACCGAAAAGCCAACATACCAACTATTAAACCAATCGCCGGAATTCAAAAAGTTGAATTGATTTCGGTAAGCCTGTTTGGCAAACTGACTATTTAAGTTAGCTGTTGGCAGGTACGTGTTCTTATATCTTTTGACATTAAACTCATTGAGTTTGTTAGTAGATTCAAGTAACTGAAATTCTTTTCTATCGCTATACTGGTAACTTTTCTCGAGTGGAATTCCATCCTTTATTTTTTCTTCAGTGATCTGTTCCGTCAGGACCAAAGAATCATTTATAGGCATTCCCATGAGCAATTTCAGGCCCAGGTAACCATTGTCAATATTCCTCTGAGTGGTCAGTTTTTGAGTTTCCAGGTTGGCAAGTTGCACAGTGCCCCGATCTACATCGAGCTTCTCTGCAAAACCATTTTTGTACAATTCTTTTGTATCGTGCAGTAATTTGGACGCCCTTTCAATGTTTGCATCAATCTGTTGCATCTGTGTTCGACTTACCACCAATTGATAATACACTTTGTATACATTGACCTTGATATTTTGTTGTGTCACTTCCACATTCTTCGTTGCATAAGTCAGCGCTGTTTTTCTTGCCTGCAATCCAACAAAGACCTGACCATCAAATAAAACTTGCGAAAGGGTTACTGAGCCAGAAGCATTCCATTTTGTGCCAAATGCAGCCGATACAAATCCAAAATCACCCGGAGCAACGATCGCATTGCCGTTCTTGTCTTTTACACCTTCCTGTACCAAAACTCCGTAGGTTGCCGCAGCAATGAAATTGGGGAAGCTTTGAACGGGAACGTAAGGAAAATACGTCGTTCCCAGGTTGGCATTGAGCTGAGGGTACGCTGCCGATGTAATATTTCTATTGGTTTGTTCCTGGATCTTATAATCCAATAATGCATTTTTTACCTGTACATTATTTTTATTGGCATAATTAATGGCGTCCTGAATGGAAAAAACATTTGTTTGCTGCGCTCGGGTTTGTACAGCAATAAACATTAGTACCGCTGGCACCAACATTTTTAATCGGTGTTTTAATTTACTGTTCATGAGATAGGTGTTTGGTTCTTTCGGTTGAATATTTGTCAATTAATTTCTTTCCTTTTTGCGTTGCTACGCTTTGGATGTAAAGCATGGCCAGTTCCCTGCATACTTCAGAGATCTTATACCGGCTGTGCGGGAAAACATCCTGGTTAAAGCACATGAATGCGGATTCGAGGCGATGCTTGGCTACTATGTCCAGGTTCAGTTCCGGTCGGTACAATTCCTCTGTAATCCCTCTCTGGAGATTTTCCTTCACCATCTGATACATAAACCGGTAGATATGATCCCTGAATTTCCGGTGCGATTGGAGATGGTGTTTTTCGAGGTCGTACATGATGAGCGGGTTCATGACCTTGAGCATTTCTTCTGTTTCGTCTACCGCGATAAAAATTTCCTGGATCGCATTTTCCGATTGGCTTTTAAACAGTTTGCATTTTTCCTCGTTATCCCTGATGTGGTTGTCTATCACCCCTGCCACCATTTCATCTTTGTCGGTGAAATACTGGTAAATCGTCTTTTTTGAAATGCCCAATTGAGCGGCGATCTCATCCATCGTAATGGAGCGAATCCCGTACCGCATGAACAAATCGTTCGCTTTCTGTAGTATTCTTTCTTTTGCATCCATAGTTGACTAAATCTGGGGCACAAAACTAAGGAAACTTTTTTTGTTACCAAAGTTTCCATCAAAAAAACCTGGTTAAATTATTATGAATGGTTTTTATTCCGGTCGGGCGGTCGCGATCTGACTGTCTGAAAAAAAGGGGTGGGCGGGAACCTTCAGACCCTTATTTCAGGTGTTTTTTGCAAGTAACAAGGGTTCATTCACCCTATTTTAATTGATTGTATCACAAATCTTTACACAGTATTGGCAAAGCTCCCCGCTAATGACTAATTTTAAGGCTTAAACTACTACTTATGAATGCCAGGTCGAGTCTGCGTAAGCTATTTCAATACTTTCTGCAGGGACTGATCATCCTCGCGCCGATCTCCATCACGATCGTAGCCGTGGTTTCTTTGTTCAATTGGATCGACAGGATCCTTCCCAACCTATTGCACGACTTCTTTCCCAAACTATTGGGCATTGACGAATTGGGAAATCCCAGGACCATACCGGGATTGGGATTCATCGTGGTTATCCTGGTCGTTTTACTGGTCGGCTATATCTCGGGAACTTTTATCGTGAGTAAACTCGTAGAACTCTTCGACAAGATTCTGGAAAAAACGCCTGGCATCAAAATCATTTATTCCACCGTGAAAGATTTTCTCGAAGCTTTCGCGGGAAATAAGCGGAGATTTAATAAAGCCGTTTTGGTCAACACCGAATCCATCGACGTATGGAGGGTTGGTTTCATCACAAAAGAAGACCTTCTGGAATTTGGTATGGAGGAATACGTTGCAGTATACGTACCTCAATCCTATGCATTTTCCGGCAACCTTTACCTCGTAAAAAGAGACCGGATCCGCATGATCACTGACGTGAGTTCGACAGACAGCATGAAATTCGCCATTTCAGGCGGCGTCACCGAAATTGAAGAATAAACCGTCCGGATCTGCAGGTTATTTCCAGATCCTATATCCTGGGTCATGAAAAAAACAGCCATCATCCTTGCCTGCCTGCTCTGCCATGAAAAGGTTTTTTGCTGGGGATTTTACGCGCATCAAAAAATAAATTTTTTCGCGGTCTTTTTATTGCCCCCCGAAATGATGGTCTTGTATAAACCGAACATTTCCTTTCTCAGCGAACATGCCGTTGACCCCGATAAAAGAAGATATAGCCTGGCCGCCGAAGCACCCCGTCATTATATTGATATTGACCATTATGGACCCTATCCTTTTGCGGCCTTGCCGCGCAAATGGGATGACGCGGTAATGAAATTCCCGGCAGACAGTCTTCAGAAATACGGCATCGTGGTCTGGTGGATCCCCATCATGGAACAAAGACTGACCAAAGCGTTCCGAGAGAAGGACCAGACGAAGATACTGAGGCTTTCAGCCGAGATCGGGCACTATATCGCAGATGCACATGTGCCCTTACATGTTTGCAGTAATCACAACGGTCAGCTTACAGATCAACAGGGGATTCATGCTTTCTGGGAATCGAGGATTCCCGAAATGCTCGCAGAAAAGGAATGGGACTTCTTCATAGGGAAGGCTGAATATATTTCCCGTCCCACCGATTTCATCTGGAAAAGAATACTGGAAAGTGCGGCAGCAGCGGATACCGTACTCCGTTATGAACGCGCTTTGAGCCATCAATTCCGTGACGACAGAAAATATGCCTTTGAAGACAGAAATGGCGTCATCACCCGCCAATATTCTTCCGCATATGCACTGGCCTACAATGGCAAACTCAACAACATGATCGAGCGCCGCATGCGTGCATCCATTTATGCCATTGCCAGCTTTTGGTATACTGCCTGGATTGATGCCGGGCAACCCGATCTTAAACAGCTGATCCATAAAAATTTCAGTTCTGATGAACTCAGGGAATTTGAGACATTGAATGCGCAGTGGAAGAACGGCAGAGTAAAAGGCGTTGATCGCGAGGAGTAGGCAACCCTCGCCAAAAATTCCTTAACTTGCATCTCTTTAAAAAAACACCGTGGTACACAATTTCAATTCCGGGCCAAGCATCCTGCCTAAAATAGTGTTGGAAGAAGCCAGCCGCGCAATTTTTGATTTCAACCAGACGGGGCTGTCCATACTGGAAATCGGTCATAGGACGCCGTTATTTGAGGCCGTGCTGGATGAAGCCAGGGTGCTCGCAAAAGAACTGATGCAACTGGATGAGGACCACGAAGTACTTTTCCTGCATGGGGGCGCCACCACCCAATTCTTCCAGGTTCCGATGAACCTGCTGGATGATGGAGCCACAGCGGCTTACCTCGATTGCGGTGTCTGGGGAACAAAGGCCATCAAAGACGCAAAAATTTTTGGCGAAGTGATCACCGTCGCTTCTTCAAAAGACAGGAACTACACCTATATTCCGAAAAATTTTGTCATCCCCCAAACAGCCAGCTATTTCCACTACACGTCGAACAATACGATAGAAGGAACAGAGCTATTCGCCATCCCTGAAACCAAGGTTCCCCTTGTGGCCGACATGAGCAGCGATATCCTGAGTTATAGTCTGAATTTTAACCGATTTGCCTTGATCTATGCAGGCGCGCAAAAAAATATCGGGGCAGCAGGCGTGAACATGGTGATACTGAGAAAAGACATCCTCGGGAAAGTCAATCGCAAATTACCTGCTATGATGGACTATCGCCAGCACATCGAAGCAGATTCTATGTTGAATACCCCACCCGTGTTTGCCATTTATGTCTGTATGCTTACCCTTCGTTGGCTGAAGCAACAGGGTGGTATACCCGCTATTGAAAAGATAAACAGGCAAAAGGCCGACCTGCTTTACCGTACATTGGATCAACTGCCGGTTTTTGAACCAACCGTTGCGAAAGAAGACCGCAGCAGAACAAACGTGGTTTTTATTATTAAAGATTCGGCGCTGGAAAAAGATTTCCTCGCGCTTTGCAAGGAAAATGGTATGGTTGGTGTCAAAGGGCATCGCAGCGTAGGCGGATTCAGGATTTCGATGTACAACGCACTGCCGCTGGAGAGTGTCGTCGCAGTCACCAGCCTGATGCAACATTTTGCAAACAAAAAAGGTTAATCCATGGCAATCATCGCTCCTTTTAAGGCATTAAGACCAAAGCCCGGGCTGGCAAAAAAAGTCGCTTCCCGTCCCTACGATGTCCTGAATACAGCAGAGGCCAGGAGTGAGGCCTCCGGCAACCCGGATTCTTTTTTGCACATCACCAAATCAGAAATCGATCTTCCGGATTCCACAGACAGCCATAGCCTGCAGGTATATAATAAGGCAAAGGAAAACCTTCAATCCTTTCTGCAAAGAGGCCTGCTGTTCAGGGAAGATCATCCCTGCTATTATATTTACCAGCTGACGATGAATCAAAAAAGCCAGACCGGCCTGGTGTGCATCAGTTCCCTCGATGATTATGAGCATGGCCTGATCAAAAAGCATGAACTGACAAGGCCTGATAAAGAACTGGACCGGGTCAACCACATGTTGACCACCCGGGCGCAAACAGGAAATGTGTTTCTTGCTTACAAAGCAGAACAGCGAATTCATCAGGCGATCGAAGACTGGAAAGCCAGCCATCAGCCCGAATATGATTTTGTTGCTGATGATGGCATTCAGCATATCGTTTGGGTAGTAAATGACAACGCAACAGTTGATCGCCTTACACAATGGTTTGCGGAGAAAGTATCGGCTACTTATATTGCCGATGGACATCACCGTGCTGCATCTGCCGATAAAGTCAGGGCTGCATTGGGCGGGCAGGCATCCGGTGCTGCAGCGTATTTTTTGACCACACTTTTTCCTTCCGACCAACTGCATATTTTAGACTATAATCGCCTGGTCAAAGACCTGAACGGCATGACCGAAGGTGGATTTTTGAATGCCCTCGAAAAAGAGTTCCTTGTCGGCAAGGTCGACAAGGCTTTTTCTCCCGCCCACTTACACGAATTTGGCATGTACCTGAATGGTAATTGGTTTCAATTGGTAGCTAAAGAAAAAACGTTCGGTATCGACCCCATCGGAGTACTGGACGTGACGATCCTGCAGAACAATATCCTCGACAAGCTATTAGCCATTAAGGACCAGCGCACCGACAACCGGATTGATTTCGTAGGTGGCATTCGCGGGTTGACAGCGCTCGAAAAAAGGGTCGATGATGGCGAGATGAAACTGGCTTTCAGTCTGCACCCGGTGACCATTCAGCAGCTATTTGATATCGCGGACAGCGGGAACGTGATGCCTCCCAAAAGCACCTGGTTCGAACCAAAGCTCAGGGATGGATTGCTGACCCATCTGCTTGATTAGGCCGTCTGGCCGGGTCTTGTACAATTAAAGTGACCAGTGCTCGTTTCTAATTGCAAAGCAATCTATTATCTTTGAAACACATGAACCGATTTTTTGCTTTCGTCCTTCTGCTTGCCATGTACGACGCGTCTTTTGCCCAACAGGAAGATGTCGGTACCCTGCACGCAACGGCGAAAACATTTATGCGCCAGGGCGATTTCTCCAACGCAGTGTTGGTACTAACCAGGGCGCTTAAGCAGTCTCCGAAAGACCTCGAAGTCCTAAAAGACCTTGCATTCACTTATTACCTGCAAAAAAATTACAGTGCTGCCTTGGAAACCGTCAAGCCCCTGATTGAACGCAAGGATGCCGATGAGCAGTGTTTCCAGATCCTGGGTCTTGTATATAACGTCATTGAGGAAAGAAAGGAATGTGAAAAGATGTATAAACAGGGACTCAAGCGATTTCCGAACAGCGGAGTACTTTACAATGAGTACGGTGAAATGCTCTGGACAAGGCAGGACAACGACGCCATCCGGTTATGGGAAAAAGGAATTGAAGTGGACCCCAATTATTCTTCCAATTATTACAATGCCTGCAGGTACTATTCTTACACTTATGACAGGGTCTGGTGCCTGATCTACGGAGAGGTCTTTGTGAACCTGGAAAGCTACAGTAAGCGCACCCCCGAGATCAAAAATATCCTGGTAGAAAGCTATAAGAAACTATTTTCTGATCCATCCCTGGCAAAAAATCAAAATACAAAGAATCCGTTTGCTGCAGCTTATTTAACCGTCTTAAATGATCAGGCAGCTGAGGTTGCGCAGGGGATTTCCCCGGAATCGCTGATCGCTTTGCGCAGCAGGTTTATTCTGGAATGGTTTGATAAATATGCGGCCAGATTCCCATTCAGGTTATTTGAGTACCACCGGCAACTACTGAAGGAAGGTATGTTCGACGCCTATAACCAGTGGATCTTTGGCGCAGCACAGAATCTGCCGGCTTTTCAAAACTGGACCACAGCACACAATGACGAATATGCGCGCTTCATCAATTTCCAGAAAGGAAGAATCTACAAGTTGCCAGCAGGTCAATACTATCATCCGCTCAACCTTAAATAAAGCACCTGCAGCTGCAGAAAAAAATTTGAAATAAAAATGTAGATTGCAGCAGGTAGTTATTAAAAGACTTTCATGAGCGAGCCCACACGATTGTTTGATTGCATTGAACACCAGCTCAGCAGGTTTCCCAAACAGGACATGCTCGTTGCCAAAGAAAATGGAAGCTGGCGTGCTTACAGCACTTCCGAGATCAGGGAAATAGTCAACCGGCTCACGGCGGGTTTGCTTGGCCTCGGAATCTCCGGTAATGACATGACCACTGAAAACAGGGAC
>DATHGW010000403.1:0-3301 GCA_035317445.1 Puia sp. | reverse complement strand
TATGGTTGCTAATTTCCTTAGATCGACCACGAAATAGTAGTGATGTATAGAAAAGCATAGTGCAGGTATTCTGCGGTCACCCCATTGGGGCCCTTAGACTGAAGAGATTAATTCCTTGGTGATATCATCCATGGTATATATCTTTGCATCATGAAGATCGAAGAGGAAATTGGACAACAGCAATTCGACTTACCGCAGCACAAGGCGGGAATGAACATCATTTTCACTGCTAATTGGCTTTTGAATCAATATGCCGCTGTGCTCAAGCCGATAGATCTGTCTCTTCAGCAATTGAATGTTCTGGCCATTTTGAAAGGCCAACCAGACCGCACTGCAACTGTGAATGTAATTCGAAACAGGATGATCGATCGGATGCCCAATGTTTCGCGGCTCTTAAATAAGTTGATGGAGAAAAAATTGATTAGCAAGGACCGCGATCTTACCGATCAGCGTGTCGTATATATTAAATTGACTGAGAAGGGGGAAAAAGTTGCCGGGATGGGACGAGAGCTTTTTCAAAAAGTTTCTTATGGCATTACAAAGAAGCAGGCGGAAACATTAAACGGGCTCTTAGAGGAATTTCGAAAGTAAATTTTTTTTCAATAATATAATCCATGGATTATATACCCATGGCATAAATAAGTTTTAAATGAAAACAAAAGTAATAACGCTAAAAAAAAGGCCCGATGGCCTTCCCAAAACGGATGATTTTGAATTGAAAGAGTACTCCGTTTCTCCAATCGGAGAAGGGGAACTACTATTAAAAACAATTTATGTTTCTGTCGACCCCTACCTGCGTGGCAAAATGTCGGGAACAAAGATTCCGCGCTTTGAGATCGGGGCCCCTATTTCTTCTAAAATTATTGCTGAGGTGATAGAGTCCCGCAATTTAGATTTCATTAAGGGTGAATTTGTCAGCAATTACCTGGACTGGACGGAATATAATGTGTCTGATGGGACAGGGCTGACAAAAGTGGATTCCCTTGCCGCACCTTTGAGTACTTATCTGGGTGTCCTGGGAATTACCGGGCTATCTGCCTATTTCGCATTAGTGGATATTGGCAAGCCTAAACCTGGTGAAACGCTGGTCGTGTCCGGTGCCGCTGGCGCTGTAGGTAGCATAGCCGGGCAGATCGGCAAACTAATGGGATGTCGTGTCGTTGGCATCGTCGGCACTGACGACAAGGCAACACTGATTAAAAGCAAATTTGACTTTGACGAAGCCATCAACTATAAGACAACCCCGAACCTTCAGGGCGCCATAGCAAAGGCCTGTCCTGCAGGGGTGGATATCTACTTCGATAATGTGGGCGGCGCTATTTCGGACAGCGTCATTGCCAACCTCAACACCTACGCCCGTGTTCCGGTTTGCGGCACTATCGCCAATTACAACGACACCCTAGATCAGCTCAGCCCAAGTTTGCTCCCGCAGGTGGTTTATAAATTCCTGACTATTCAGGGTTTTCTGATCGCCGACTTTGCTACGCGATTCCCAGAGGGCTTAGCGCTGCTGGTTGCCTGGCTCAAAGCAGGCAAATTACACTATTCCGAAACCATACTGGAAGGTTTTGAGCATCTGCCAGATGCTTTTATTGGCCTTTTTGAAGGGCGCAACGAAGGCAAAATGATTGTAAAAATTTGAAATACGTAAACCTCGAATACAATGAGAACCATCAAATCTGTTAATCCGGCTACAAACGAACTACTGAAAGAGTTTGACACGATTACGCCTGACGCGCTTCAGGCTGTTATTGCCAAGGCCGATGAAGCATTTAAAGCCTGGAAAGAGACGTCATTTGCGGAACGCGCTGCCATTCTGAACAAAGCGGCCGACCTGATGATGATCAAGCAGCGATATTACGCTGAACTCATCACCCTGGAAATGGGAAAGAAAATTATGGAAAGCCTGGCTGAGGTCGAGTTTTCAAGTGAGTATTTTCGTTATTATGCCAACAATGCGGAAGCACTTTTGGCGGATAAAAAAATAGATACGCCATTGGGCGACTCCTGGCTGTCCTATGAACCCATTGGTGTACTGCTCAGCATACAACCCTGGAATTTTCCTTATTACCAGGTACTTCGCGTGGCGGCGCCCCAATTGATGGCAGGGAATGCGATGATTCTGAAACATGCATCGAATGTTCCGCAGTGTGCGGAGGCGATCTCTGACATTTTGAGTGAAGCCGGATTGCCGAATGGTGTATTTACAAATATCTATTTACCAGGAAGTGAAGTGGAGCTATTATTAGACGATCCCCGCATCAAAGGTGTAATGTTTACCGGAAGCGAGAAAGCAGGTGCAAGTATTGCCTCGGCAGCAGGCAGAAATATTAAAAAAGCAACGCTGGAACTTGGTGGAAGCGACCCGCTTATAATTCTCGATGACGCAGATATCGACGCAGCATTTTCAGCTGCAATATATGGTAGGCTGTATAATGCGGGACAGGCTTGCGTTTCTCCGAAAAGAATTATTATTCAAGAAAGCGTTGCTGAGAAGTTCCTTGAAAAAGCAACGGCAATCTTTGACACTTTAAAAATGGGCGACCCGATGGATCCCGAAACTGACATCCCGCCACTTAGCAGTGAAAGCTCAGTTGAAGAAATCCTTATCCAAATTGAGCGCGCCGTCCTTGAGGGCGCACGGCTAATCCGCGGAGGCTATCGGTCCGACCGAAAAGGCGCCTATATCGAACCTGCTATCTTGACTGATATCACTCCTGGTATGACCGCTTTTAAGGAAGAGATTTTTGGTCCGGTATTAATGATTTACAAGGTTAAGGACGAACGGGAGGCGATTAGTCTTGCCAATGCTACCGACTTTGGATTGGGCGGCGCTGTTTTCGGCAGCAACGCCAGGGCTATAGCCATTGCCCGAAAAATAGAATCAGGAATGGTATATGTTAATACGCTTACTGCCGCCTCCCCGGAGCGGCCATTTGGCGGAACAAAGAATTCCGGATTTGGCCGTGAGCAGTCAGAGGCGGGTATTATGGAGTTTGTCAATGTTAAGAACATCGTTGTAGCAAATGGAGCGAGGCGGGACCACTGATGAGTTGTACGAAGATCATACTCCGATAATTTCCAACAATGTAATTTCTTTTAATAAAGTCAAAATAACTCGACATGAAGATCCACAGTTTACTATTGGCATCGCTGACAATTTCCGCATCCGTTTTTTCAAAGGGCCAAGCTCAAACCAATTCTAAAGAGAACGCAAGCAGCATCATGGAAATTCAACGTAGGAAGATTGATTCATTAGATAAAAAACTTATGGAAATATTGGGCGCCAGGCAACGAGCCG
>DATHGW010000402.1:0-2049 GCA_035317445.1 Puia sp. | reverse complement strand
TCCACCATCTGCCTTGGTGATGAGTGGACAAGTAAAAGCGAAAGCCTCTCCGCCGGATTTGCGGCGAATCAGTTCAGCGCCTGTAGTAATATTGCCCCACTGATCGCTGCCCCCCATTTGCAACTGGCAGTTTTTGTGCGTGTAAAGCCAGTAAAAATCATAGCCCTGAACGAGTTGATAAGTGAATTCAGTAAAACTCATTCCGGTTTCGCCGTCCAGTCTTTTTTTGACACTGTCCTTTGCCATCATATAATTGACCGTAATATGCTTCCCGGTATCCCGGATAAAATGCAAAAAAGACATATCCCGGAACCAGTCGTAATTGTTGACCAGTTCGGCTGGATTCGGAAGCGACGGATCAAAATCAAGGTATTTTTCTAATTGTCGTTGAATGCCTTGTATGTTTCGGCTCAGGGTATCTTCATCCAACAGGTTCCGTTCCTCATTCCTGCCACTTGGATCTCCCACCATGCCGGTGGCACCGCCGACCAATGCGATGGGTTTATGTCCGGCTTTTTGCAGGTGCATGAGCAGCAGGATAGGAACCAGTGAACCGATATGAAGGCTTTCGGCAGTAGGGTCAAATCCGATATAACCGCACACGGGTTCTTTTTGGAGTTTTTCCCTGGTTCCAGGCATTATATCCTGGATCATTCCCCTCCATTGCAAATCATCTATCAGAGCCATCGTAAATAGTTGGAAAATTTGGACAAAAATAAGGGTTTATCGGGTCGAAAAAAGTTGCAATAATTTGAATAAAAGTACGTTAGAGATTGTTAAGGCAATGCAGCCGTATTGTTTAACCAACTTAAAGACGGTTCTTTGCGTATTGCATTGTATGTGAAGCCAATATTTGTGAAAAATAGTCATTCAATTGATTGACCCTGTTTGTTGGATGAAACGATCCCTGTACCATTGTGAAAACATTCCAAAACTATTCTTGTAATGATTGGCTTATGTTGAAAAAAATGCCAGGTGCGCTTCGTCTGACAACCATAAAGCTAAAGACCCGTCAGATGACCAAATGCTACACTTCTCTAACTTTTTTGGCTGTATTGTTAAGTTGTAGCGTGTCTGCCCAATTTGCAAAATATTCCAATGAATTTTTAAATATTGGGGCGGGTGCAAGAGGGATGGCTATGGGCAATGCCCAGGTCGCCTCAGTCACTGACGGAACCTCCGGGTATTGGAACCCGGCTGGTTTGGTTAATGTGAAAGATAATCCTGAACTGAACCTTATGCACGCAGAATATTTCGCCGGTATCGGTAAATATGATTACGTCAATCTCGTTGTGCCCCTAAAAGACAATAAAAGAACGTTGGGCCTGACCTTTCTCCGCTTTGCGGTAGATGATATCCCCAACACCGTATTTCTCGTGCAACCCGATGGAAGTATCAATTTCAGCAACATCACTACTTTTTCATCTGCAGATTATGCATTCATCTTTTCGTTGGCCCAGCAAATGAACTGGCAGAAGACCAAGAAAATAAATTTCGGTATCAACGCAAAGATCATTCACCGCAAGGCAGGAGACTTTGCCACTGCCTGGGGTTTTGGTTTTGATGCCGGTGCCCAGATCATGGGTAATCGCTGGAAACTGGGCATCATTGCAAAAGACGTTACCACGACTTTCAATGCCTGGTCGTATAATCTCGATGAGCAAATGCGCGAAGTGTTTTATGTAACACAAAACGATATCCCGGTTAAATCAACTGAGTTGACAGCCCCTCAACTGATTCTGGGCGGTTCTTATAATTTCCGGATAAACCAAAAAATCAGTCTCATGGCCGAGGCGGATTTTGATTTTACTTTTGACGGCCGCCGTAATACGGTGATCAGTTCCAATGCCATCAGCATTGATCCAAAGCTGGGCCTGGAACTTTCGTACAACAATGTTTTTTTTGTGCGTGGGGGGATCAATAATTTTCAAAAGGCCCTGGATGATAAGGACACAACGAATCAAAGCAGGATCTGGATTTATCAACCTAGTGTGGGTGCGGGGTTTAAGATCGGTGACGTGCAGATCGATTATGCATTCACCAACCTGG
>DATHGW010000401.1:0-3246 GCA_035317445.1 Puia sp. | reverse complement strand
CGCGATCAACCTGACTTTCCTGAAAAAATACAGCGGTCTTGTCGATGATCTGTTGAAAAAGTTCGTTGATGCCGGGGTCATTGAATTGAGATGCAACGGTGCCGATAACAGGGATTTCATCGTCCTTGGCAGTAAACAGCTTATGGTTGCGTTTGTATTGCTTCCTCACGTCATGCAGGGCGTCGAGTGCGCCCGCCTTATCGAATTTGTTGATCGCGACGAGGTCAGCATAGTCCAGCATGTTGATTTTTTCCAGTTGGCTTGGGGCGCCATATTCCGGGGTCATCACGTAGAGGCTCAGGTCGCAATGATCCAAAATAGAAGCATCGCTCTGACCCACGCCGGCAGATTCAAGGATAATGAAATCATAGCCGGCAGCTTTGCAAATGTCGATGGCTTCCTGTACATGGGCGCTCAATGCCCTGTCACTTTCCCTGGTCGCCAGTGAGCGCATATACGCCCTCGCGTGATGAATGGAATTCATACGAATGCGATCACCCAGTAAAGCTCCGCCTGTTTTTTTCTTCGATGGATCTACAGACACCACGGCAATTGTTTTATCATCGGAGTTGTGCAGGAACCTCCTGACGATTTCATCTGTGACGGATGATTTGCCAGCCCCGCCGGTGCCGGTGATGCCCAAAACTACAGGAGCAGCAACCCCCCTGGCCCCCTCTAAATCTCCCCCAATGGGGGAGACTTTTGGAGATTGCTGACTACTTGTAGCCGTTATTTCTGCTAATATTTTTTGTTTTACATTTTCAATACCATGCAAAATCTCTTCGTTCGAAAAGCGGATAACTCTAAATCCAAGTCCGTTCAGGATATTAGTTCTTTCTTCGTCACTGACGATTGTCTCTGGCAATTGGTGATACAGCCCATCAATCTCAATAATTAATTTATGTTGCAATGAAATAAAGTCCGCGATAAAGGAGTCAATAATATGCTGTCTTCTAAACTTAATTCCGTTTAATTGTTTTCCCGATAAAAAATTCCATAGAGCTGCTTCAGCAGTCGTAGGGTTCTTTCGGTGACTGAGTGAAAACTCCTTTAATAATTTATATAGGCCAGGATCTGCCCTTTTAAAATATTTCCCGTCATGACTCCTTAATTTATTGTACAGGGATTTATAATCTTGCCCATTTTCTGCCAGCGTAATCGCTTTTGAAATCGTAATAATATCCTTCCATTCACCCAAGGCAAACCTAGCTGCATCCAAATTTTTAGAAACAAGCCATTTATCAGCAACCCCTGAAGAGGACACACCCTCCCCATTGGGGAGGGTCGGGGTGGGGCTGCCCTCCCTTACCCTACTCAACAAATCCTCAATCATCCCCTCCAATCCCATATGCCTGCCGTCATCCGGAGAATAGATCCTGGCGATGCCATACTGATGCAATTCATCTATTTCGTCCGGTAAGATCGTTCCTCCGCCACCGCCGAATATCCTGATGTGGCCGCATCCGTTTTCTTCCAGCAAGTCCTTCATGTATTTGAAAAATTCCACATGTCCGCCCTGGTATGAAGTAACGGCAATCGCCTGCACGTCTTCTTCGATGGCACATTCCACGATTTCATGTACGCTCCGGTTATGGCCCAGGTGAATGACTTCGGCGCCCTTTTGCTGCAGGATGCGACGCATGATGTTGATGGCGGCATCGTGGCCGTCAAAAAGACTGGTTGCCGTTACAATCCGGATATTTGAATGGGTAGCATGCATGCGATGAAGCCTTAGGCATGCAAAATTAGTTTAAAAAACTAATGAGTGTTAGTTTGTAAAACAGGTCATGTCAACTTCTCTTCCCAAAAAAAATCCTAAGTTTATCTCCCAAAACCAGAACGCATGAAATTATTCCGCTACGGAAAGGCAGGAGAAGAAAAGCCCGGGTTGCTCGTGGAAAATGGCGAACACCGCGACCTGGGTGCTTTTGGAGAAGATTTCGACCAGGGCTTCTTTGCCCAGGATGGAATTGCCCGCCTGCAGCAATGGATAAAAGAAAATCTTTCCCGCTGCCCGCTGATCTTTGCTGTGGAACGATTCGGACCACCGGTAAAAAATCCGTCAAAGATTGTTTGCATCGGGCTGAATTACTCGGATCATGCAAAAGAAACAGGCGCAGCCGTACCGACCGAACCCGTGATCTTTTTTAAGTCCACCACAGCCATCAACGGTCCGAATGATCGCGTCATCATTCCCCGTACCAGCCGGAAAACGGATTGGGAAGTGGAACTGGCCGTTGTAATCGGAAAAAGAGCTTCTTATGTCGGGGAATCAGACGCAGGAAAATATATTGCCGGCTATACGCTTCATAACGATTACAGCGAACGGGCATTCCAGATAGAACGCGGAGGACAATGGGTTAAGGGAAAAAGCTGCGACACGTTTGCCCCGATCGGTCCCTGGCTCGTGACGCCGGAAGACATTCCCGACATCAACAATCTTCGGCTATGGCTCACCGTCAATGGTAAGACCATGCAGGATAGCAATACAAAAAACCTGATCTATAAAGTCCCTTTCCTGGTCTCGTACGTAAGCCAGTTCATGACCCTCCTTCCTGGTGATATCATCAGTACGGGTACTCCCGCCGGCGTGGGACTTGGCCAGAAGCCGGAGCCATTTTATTTGAAAGCCGGAGATATCGTGGAGCTGGGGATTGACGGCCTGGGCAATGCAAAACAGGAATTGGTTGCCTGGAAATGAACTTTTTAATTTTCTAATACGATTAACCGCATGCTATGCCAGATCTTAATGACGATGAATTGCTGAATCCTTCTTATGCAGACGTCGGATCAACAATTGATTCCCATGTCCACTTCTGGAAATACAATAAGTCCCGCGATACCTGGATCACCGACGACATGAAAATATTGCAGCAGGACTATTTGCCGGAAACCCTTGCGCCGAGTGCAAAAAGAAATGCCGTGGGCGGATGTGTGGCCATCCAGGTTGAACAGGCGGAGGCAGAAACCTATTTCCTGGTGGAACTGGCTAAAACCCATCCGTTCATCAAAGGCGTTGTGGGTTGGGTGGACCTGCAGGCAGAAAATGTAGAAGAAAGACTGCAGCATTTTTCGGCCAATCAGATCATCAAAGGATACCGGCACATTGTACAGGCGGAGCCCAATGATTTTTTATTGCGAAAGGGCTTCCAGCGCGGCGTTCATGCGCTAAAAAAATATGATTACAGTTATGATGTATTGATCTATCATTATCAGCTACCTGCGGCGGTTGAATTTGTGGAGCAT
>DATHGW010000400.1:0-2832 GCA_035317445.1 Puia sp. | reverse complement strand
CCAAGGAAAGGGTAGACAGGGGGCTGTCCATTATTGAATCCACGTTGGCTGCAGTCAGCCTCAGGCTTCGCCCCATATTAATGACCTCTTTGGCCTTTATCCTGGGCGTATTACCCCTGGCCCTGGCTTCCGGAGCAGCAGGTGTCGCGAGGTCAACCATCGGCTGGACGGTACTCGGAGGCATGCTGGCGGCGACCTCACTGGCCATTTTTATCGTTCCTGTGTTGTTTGTTGTCATCACCAGGATCGCCTACAGCAAAGAGAAATTGCAGGAGCTGAAAGATCACGCGGCTTCGGGCTTGGCGGAATAAACTGATGAAAATAAGAAACCTGTCTCGTCTTAGACGAGACAGGTTTCTTATTTATTGCAGATCTTTAAATCGTCTTATTGAAAGGTAACGTTCGTCGTGTAAGGCCCTACCTTAATAATTACATCTCCATCGCATCCACCGCTTCCAAAATCAAGGGTTCCTTTGGTATTGGTATTGTAGGTAAATGAAATAATACCCGATCCAACAAATTTGCAGGAGTAGGCTTTTGACAATGGCGTGGTAATGGTATTGACCAATGTATTCCCGTTGGCTGAAAAACTATTGTTCCCAATAATGCTGAATACGTCGTCGGTAGGATCTGTTGTTGTCGAAATGCCGGCAGTTTGCGTTACGGTCTTCGTTCCGGTATATGTAAAGGATCGTTGATCAGGGAAGATGATGCTTCCGCCCGTTACTTTCGTAGTAAAGGCAATGCCATTGGCAAGGGATGAATTGTTGGTAATGGAATAGGTTCCCTGTAACTGGTAATCATTCACCGAATAATTGGTAAACGTGGCGGAAACTGTTGTTCCGGGTGTAATGAGTTTACCCGAGAACACATAGGTGATCTTTCCTTTCCTGGTTACTCCGGACGTGCTGGTACAGCCTGTTCCGAAATCAACAGAAATGGTTTTTGGAAAAGTGGAATTATCATCAGGAGTTCTTACATAGATGGCGCAACCATTGACGCCTTCGGTACCAAGGGCTGATTCCGCGGCGTGTGTCGTGTTGACCTGCACATCTCCAGTGCCTCCTGAGTTGGATTTATAAGCAATACTGTTATCATATCCGGTCTGAACCGCAGTTTGAAAAATATCATCATAATAGTTGTCGGCTACTGTGGTTGACGCTGAAAGATCAGCGGCTGTAGTGTCATTATTAGTCGAACTGTTGGGAGGATTATTGCTGTCTTTTTTGCAGGAATCCATCGTGATCATGAGGGTTGCAGAAAGCAACAGGACGGGCATCATCTTAATAAGCATACTAGATTTCATGGCTTGTTTTTTTTAAGTTTTTGTGCTGGTGCGCTAACATGATATAACGCTATAATGATTATAATATTCTGTTTTTCGCGCGAAAATGAAACTCGTATTACAATAAATTGATATTTTGTTAAATTCAAATTGATATGTATAATATATTGTTAATCATATATTTATGTTTTTGAATGTCTTTGAAATAAATAAATGAATCCAGAATTGATTATTATTGACGCATGAAAAGATCCTTTCTGGCAGCCTGTAGCATTCCGTTGATACTTCTTGCATTTTCCCGGCACGCAGGAACGGCTGGTTCCAACTCCTGCCAGCACGCGGTGCCTGATCCGCTGACCAACACACTGCTCTGGAAAATCAGCGGCAACCACTTGAAACAACCCTCTTATCTGTTTGGCACGATGCACGTGCTTTGCACCCGGGACGCAATTTTGAGCGATAGCCTGAAAAATGTCATCCGGAATTGCAATGAAATTTATTTTGAGATCGACCTGGATGATATGAATGGCATGTTCCAATCCATGAAGTACATGCGGATGAACGATAGCAAAAAATTATCTGACCTGTTAACCCCCGGCGATTACAATAAAGTAAAAAGTTATTTTGAAAAGCAGGGCTCAATATTGCCATTCAGCATGCTGGAACGATTCAAGCCGCTTCTCATCAGCAGCCTGGTGGAAGAAAGCGGACTGGACTGCCAAACGACCAATGGCATGGAACTGGTCATCCAGCAGGAAGCTCATGCCCAATCAAAAAAAATAAACGGTCTTGAAACAGTAGAATTCCAGGCCGGATTATTTGACAGCATACCTTACGATCGCCAGGCGCAGGATCTGGTTAATTATATCGACAGCGTCGACACCTACAAAAAAACCACCAGCGAATTGGTGAGCGTTTATCTGAAGCAGGACCTGGAAAAAATCGACGAATTGACACGCAGCGGCGATGCCAGTATTGCAAATTATATTGATCTGCTGCTCTATAACCGCAGCAGAAAATGGGCCGATGCATTAACGGATTTACTCCCGCAGAAATCGTTGTTGATTGCAGTAGGCGCCGGGCATCTGCCAGGCGACAATGGTTTGATTAATCTACTGAAAAAAAGAGGATTCGTGTTGACGCCGGTAAAAAATTAGCTCAGGAAAAGGCATCGGTCAACTGCGTCATGGATAGACCACACAATCCACGAGGTTGACGTCCATCAGGAAACCGGCGTATTTCCCTTTAACTGTAATCGCCGTTCCCATTGCAGGTATTTGCAGATGGGTTGCACTGTTTGATAAACTGCAATTTATTCTTCCCGGGCCTTCACCCGCATTCAGCTGTAAGCTGCTCATATTGGGTGATCGCTGACCATCGGCAACAACACCTTTTACCTCGATGATCTTATCCAGGAATTTCTTGTTTGCCGCCGTTTCATCCTGCTGGAATTCCCGGTACAGGCTTTCTGCGTCCGTCACGATGTCTGCACCGCCATGCGCCGCGCCGGAATGGGATTTATAATAAACATAGAGACCCATGCCGAT
>DATHGW010000399.1:0-5265 GCA_035317445.1 Puia sp. | reverse complement strand
CCATTAGGACGAACACCAAGCTCGCGCAGTTTCTGACCAAAGCGACAGGACCTTTTAACCATATCGACAAATACGGCACGCTCCGCTTTGCTGCCCATGGCAGGACCACCCCAGATAGGCGCCACCAGGCTGCCAATATTCAGGTTCAGCGAAGCGACCTTGTCCGCTAATTTTTTAATGCCATCATCTGTTTCATCAATATTAAAATGCGGTTCAAAAAGACCGATATCGATACCATCAAACCTGATTCCGTCCACTTCCGCGGCAACAGTTAACTCAAGCAATGTGTCCAAAGAAATGGGAGGCTCTGAATCGGGCCCCTTGCCCACGATACCGGGCCATGTGGCATTGTGCAATTTGGGATAATTATTTTTTGGCATATCGTTAGATTAAAACAAGATCAGGATTGGCGGGACCAAAATGTTTAAGTATAACAACAGGATCGGTAGAAGAGGCATTCACAATCCGAACGCCTTCCATCGCGGCCTTTTCGCTGATGAAAAATTCATCATGGGTCAATTGACCATAGCGGATCAATGCGGGCGTTTCAATATTCCAAACACCCATTTTGCCATGACCCTGCATGACGATGATGCCATAGGCCGCGCTGTCTTTTACGGTTACGCTTTGTCCGGGAAAAACAGTCAATTCCTTTGCGCTAAATGCATCCGATTTATAACAGACCCAATTTTCCATATATCCTTCCGCTTTCATTTCTGCTACGGGCTTCACGGGCTGGGGGGCCATAAAACGGTTCGACATGGTGTTGGGATCAACATTCAATTCCCAATCCAGTATATCGATCAGCGAATCAAAATCGCCAATGCTTTCTTTGGGCGAGCCGTTCCATAACAATTCTTCCGGAATAATGGCTTCATTCACCAGGGATTGATACATGGCAAAAACATCCGAAGCTTTTTGGGGCTCGTAGGTGCAGAGACTTCCTGGCGCGTGAAGCAGTCCCGGAGGTACATCCCATCCAGTGCCAGGCTCCAGGCGGTATGCCTGTGAATAGTTGGTTATTTTGTTATCTCCCTTGGTAAAGTTTACCAGACAGTTCCGAATTTGGGCTTTGGTAGTGCCCGGAGCAACACCGATAAATGTATAGGGAAAATCACCGCCATGATTGTTTACCTGCGGTGGAAAATAATACGCTTCGGGTTTGCCTTTCTGACCTATCAATGCAGCCTTCTCATCATTATGGTGCACATGATGCGGCAGCGGTCCCATGTTATCAAAAAATTTCGAATACATCGGCCAGCTTTTGTATTCATCCCAGAGCCGGTTGCCGATCAATTCACCCTTCAGTTTATCCACAGCATCCTTTAATAAAAATTGCACCTCTTTTGTTCCATCATGAAAAACAACAGGACTTAACCCTTCATCTTTTCCGGTCAGCGGACCGTTCTTAGCCGGTGTAGTAGAAGAGAACCAGCGTTCGTCAATTCCACCACGGGCGCCACCCAAAACATAATAGTCATCCGGATGCAATTTTATTCTGCGGCCGGGAACACAAAATGACCGCGGCACCCAGGTGGGCGCCAAACGCAAAATACCTTTTCCCTGTTCAAGTGCCTGCTGGGCAAAGCTTCGTTTTTCCATGGCGTGCATTAAATTGATTCTACAAAATCGTGAATGGACTCTTTATCAGCCAGGATCTCAAACTCCAGGTCATATATTCTTTTTTCTCCGGGATTCAATAGGATAAGTTCTTTTTGCGCCCTGGCTTTTGCCTGACCGATGGGCGGATTTGTTCCACGTTCTAACCCGGTTACATATTCGCCACTTCCCCAATGCTGCCAGTTGGTAAACCAGGGCAATTGCTGCTTATTAAATTTCAAGGCGATCGCAAGACCAAGTTGGGCATTATGCAAACCGACCTTACATGTGCCATTACGACCGGCAGCAATATCAACGTACACGACTGCCTCACCGCTCCCATGGTGATCCTCTATCGGGGCCGGACATTGATGAAAGTTATTGTTTTTGTTAAAGATCTTTTTGTTCAGGTCTCCATCGCGTGACTTCCATTCTCCTTTCCATAAGATCTCTGTTCCTTCGTCAACCATCGGCCAGCCAAAATTACAGTGATAAAGCAACATATGAGGCGTCACTGTATTGCCCCTGTTGATCACTTCATCATGGATCCTGATCGATGCTTTTCCCAGCCTGCCTGAAATGGTTCTTTTTAGCTCAAGGTTTGGACCGAACAGCTTTGTTTCCCTGATCCTTCCGGTAATGCTCATCTCCATTTCACTGTTTGCCGGATCGGGTTGTATGATGGATTCAATTTCTGCCGGTAAATTGCTGACCAGCCCGTGCAGACCGCGCTCGCCAAATTCATCCGACTCAGGGCCACCGACATGTGTCAGACCGCAGGTCGTCATCAGTCCCCCGCCAAATGTTCTTAACCAATTGAGGCCTCTGTCGGTAAAAGCCTGCGGTGGAACAAAACCTGCAGGGTTCATCCATGCCAGGCTATGCTGGTTATAAAACGCATCGGCAATATCCATTGCACGGTCAATCACCATTTTATAACGCAGCCCTGTGCCCGTATTGATCCACGCGATTCGCGTACCACGTCCAGCCCCATTATCCAGCACAGATGTTTCAATGCCTCCAAGCTGCGCATGATGTGATATTTTATTTTTCCAGTTTGTCAAATAGGTTGTTTAAGACTGTTAAAAACAAATCAGCGGCTAGGGTTTTTTTGCTGAAAAAACAGTGTCCTTTGGATTGCCTCCTGATTTCATATAGGCCAGCAGATCTTTCAGCTCTTCGGGATTTAACCGGTCAATCATATGCGGAAGCATGGGCGAAATTTCAGAAACCCTTGTTCGTAAGACATCTTGCTTCGCAATTTCTCTTGTTGTCAATGGAGCAAAGGGATTCTGCGCAATAACATATTTATTATCGTCCTGACTGATCATTCTGCCTACGATGGAACCGCCTTCTTTCAGATAAAAAACGGTGGCGCCATATTGATCCGAAATGGTCTTACTGGGTTCAATAATCGCTTCCAGCATATCCTTATAAGAAAAACGTGTACCCACTTGCGTGAGGTCAGGACCTGCCGTACCTCCTTCGCCTTTTATCGTATGACAGGAAATACAAAGCGAAGCGGCAAACATGGCTTTGCCTGTTTCAAAATTGCGATGCGTAATGCCGCTGTCTGCTATTGCCGCCGCTTCGGCTACCGTCCAATCCCTGCCCGGACCTTTTGGCCGCAACATACCGTTCGTAAGACCTGATCCGGAGAGTGCAACCAAAGAATCACCAGACAAATGATTGAAGTAGGTAAAGCGATCTTTGGGCACATGCTCGAGCGCTGCTTTTCTGGCCAGATCAATAAAGCCTACAAAACTGTGGCCACCCTTGAAACCGAACGCCCGGTAAAACCATTTGAAATATTCGCCCTGTAGCGCAGACGTCCAACCATCTTTAACCTGGCTTAGTGCTGTAGCATAAAAAGTCTGCTGGCCTGGTGGAATTTTAGCCAGCATACCCGCAATGTCCATTCCATATTGCGGGTTTCGCATGATCAGGTCAGAGGAGTTGGTGAACGTTTCTTGTCCCGAGCTGTTATCGTCTTTTGTACTGGTCAGAATGGCCATCGTTTTTTCTACCACCTGTGGTGCATCCAGGAAGGCCAGTACCTTGATCAATTCACGGTTTAATTCATTGCCGGCTTTTGCCGGATATTGCGGATCGAGATAAGCGATCACGCCCGCTTTGGCAGTGCCGTCGGGCATGCCCATGCGCGAGATCACCAGTTCAAATGCGCGCACCAAATCGATTTGCTGTGGTTCGGATAACTGCCTGAAGTTAACGCCCTGCAATGCCTTCAGCATCTGGTCTTCATCTTTTGTTTCCCCTTTACGAGCGAGGGCGATCATGGCTTCCGTTAAAGCCACCGGATCTTTTTCGACAAGCGCTTTTTGTTTCCATTCACCCAGGGGCTGGTGTTCGACGGCAATTCTCGCGGCATACCGTATCAACCGGTCTTCATGTTTTAAATAGGGCCATGCATAATCCACCGCACCCGATCTGGGAGCGCCATGATAGGCTTCCAACATCCTGCGGGCCTTTTGGTCTCCGGTTAATTCAGTCACTGCCGGCGCTTCCGTTTGCTCTTTATTCTCTCCATAATAAACCCGGTACAGATCCGACTCGAGCCTGCGTCCTCCGGTAAGAAAATATAAGGCTCCATCAGGGCCTATCACGCCATCCGTAAGGGGCAGGGGTGAACCGGAAACAAATTCCTCGCCTTTTGCTTCATAGGATGATCCTTTGGGCTCCAGATGGATCGAATAGATGATGCCGAAACTCCAGTCGAAGGCAAAGATGGATTTGCGATATTTTTCTGGAAATCTGGCATTGCCGCCATACACTACATTGGTTGGCGAGCCCTGGCCTACGTTTAAAATGGGAGGTAAATTGTCGGGCCACACAGGCGACCACTTATCAGTGCCCGGGCGCCAACCGAATTCGGCGCCGCTCGTTACATGGCAAATACGGGTTGGACGGTACCATGGCGTACCAAAATCCCATTCCATATCCGAATCATAGGTAAACATATCGCCCAATTCGTTGAAGGCAAGGTCGAAGGGATTTCGAAAACCAGAAGCGATCAGTTCCCAGGTTGTTCCCGTTGAATCAATCTGGGCGATCCATCCACCATGCCAATTCACCGTATTGTCATGACCGTTAGGATCCTTGATCAAAGGCAATAAGTTATCTATTTTGCCATCCGGAAAATTCCGGTAACGATCCATCCTGGGTATTTTGGTGAAGTTGCCCGCAACAACAAACAATGATTTCTTATCTGGTGATAATACAATGCTGTGCGGACCATGCTCGCCTTCCCCGTCCAGTTTTTTCAATAAAGTTATTTTATCAAACTCATCATCGCCATTGGTATCCTGTAAGCGATAAAGTCCGCTGCCCTTGTTGAAGGCGCTGTCTGTGTTATGGTTGATCATCACGTACAGGCTATTAAAGGCCCAGAGTAAACCATGGGCATAGCCTATGCTAACTTTTGTTTTAGAAGTATCGGCGACAGCGCCCGCGTTATCCGGAATGTTTAATTTTTCAATTTTTACTTTGGTCAGGGTATCACCGATTGCCGGCAGCTGCAAGCGATAGATCGCGCCATATTGATCGGAAGCAATGAGGCGGCCCTTGTCATCAAAGGTCATGGAGACCCAGGAGCCTTCCTGATTTTCTGAAGGGCCATACAAATGATCCGCATGAAAACCTGCCGGC
>DATHGW010000398.1:0-3206 GCA_035317445.1 Puia sp. | reverse complement strand
GAATCATCTCTGCTTCCATTGCACCACTATCGAGAGCATGGAAGGATAAAAATTTTGAAAGAATAAACCTGATCTATCATCGTTCCTCCATCAACCAATTGATTTTTGCTGCGGGCATGTTTGTGCTGATCTGGATCAATTTTACTGATGGCGTCATAACGTTCCATCTTCAGAAGAGTTACCTCGAGGCTCGGTATGTTTTTTTGTTTCTGGGTCTGATGCGTGTCATTGATATGGGTACCGGTGTGAATTCACAGATCATTGCTACTTCAACGCTTTGGCGATTTGAATTTTTAACCGGGCTGGTATTGCTGGCCCTGTCCCTGCCATTAAACTATATACTGGCCAAAGAATTAGGCGTTGTAGGCCCCGCCATCGCTATTCTCATTGCGCTTGCCGTATATAACGGTATCAGGTACCTGTTTTTGTTGAGGAAATTCAATATGCAACCGTTCACGATCAAATCGCTTTACACGATATTATTGGCTATTGCCGGATGGCTGGTCTGCCGTAATTTTTCTCTCCATCATGGTCTGGGCTGGATATTCCTGCGCAGCGCGGTTTTTATTGTCATATATCTAACGGGGATTATTTATCTGAAACTGTCTCCCGACCTGATCCCGGTATTCGAAGTGTTCAAGAAAAAAATGGGAATTAAATCGCGCGGAAAAACCTAGCCCCCCTTTGTCATTCCGATCCGCCGCAGGCGGAGAGGAATCTGCCATAAGGCGGGTTACCTTCTCCGCAGATTCCTCCACCCCGCCAAGGCGGGGGTCGGAATGACAAGTTGCGGACCCCTCACTCGCCCTCCCTCTCCCAAATCCTGCCACCCCCAACATAACGCTGCGCATAATATCCCTCCTGCATATCGCTGATCATGACTCCGGAGATAGATGCGTGAACAAATTTGTTGTTGCGGAGATAAACGCCTACATGGGTTACCTTGCTGTGACCGCCCAACGTATGAAAAAACACCAGGTCACCTTCATGCAGTTCAGTTTTTTTGATCCTTCGGCTTTGGACATACTGGTCTCTTGACGTGCGGGGCAGGCCTGGAATATTATATACCATATTGACAAGCAGTGAAACAAATGCTGAACAATCGATGCCGTCTTTGGAAGTGCCGCCATAATGATATTGTGTACCGTACCACTCTTCCATAAACTCCAATAAGCGCGTGTTGGTCAGCTCTTCAACAGGGGCATTCTCGAGAATCGCGTATTTGAACTGGAGATCAGAATATTTCTCCATTGAACCTGAATGTTTTTTATTGCTGCTGGTTCGGGGAACGGGTGTATACGCCACGGTACCAGATTTGGCCTTTCCGGGTTCAGGATTGATGGAAATATTGTCAATAAATTCGATGGACGATTCCTTCTGTTGTGCGGAGGGTCTGGAAGACCGGGAGTTAACAGGCTGCTCAGTCTTGCAACCGGTCGTGAAACATAATATTGTCAGGAAAATGAACAGATTTTTCACCAGGATTGTTTAAGATATTGGGCACCAGTCTTTAATAACCAGCGTACAAAGATAGCACAATTTTCCGGATTTTTTCTGTGGAAAGATTGTGTTTTTGTTAAAGTAAAATGCAACAATAATGTGCGAATTTGCGGTTGTGTCTAAGTATTCTCATCTTCACGTTCATACCCAATTTTCCCTGCTGGATGGAGCCGCTTCCATTCAAAGTCTCTATAAAAAAGCTGTTGCAGACAACATGCCCGCCCTGGCCATCACCGATCATGGCAACATGTTTGGCGCTTTCGAATTTGTTGCTGAAGCATACAAACATAAGAACGCCGACGGCACGCTGAAGGTAAAGCCCATTGTTGGCTGTGAATTCTATGTGGTGCATGACCGTCACCGTAAAACTTTTACCAAAGAACAAAAAGATGAACGCTTTCACCAGGTATTGCTGGCAAAGAATAAGACTGGTTACCAAAACCTGATCAAACTCACTTCACTGGGCTACCTCGAAGGGATCTACAGTAAATACCCCCGCATAGACAAAGAACTCATAGAAAAATATCATGAAGGCCTGATTGCAACCACCTGCTGTATCGGCGCCCACGTACCCCAAAGCATATTGCATGACGGAGAAGAAAAAGCCGAGAAGGAATTCAAATGGTGGCTGGATATCTTTGGTGATGATTATATCATCGAATTACAAAGACACAATATAAAAGACCAGGAAAAGATCAATGCGTTTTTGCTGAAACTGGCAAAAAAATATAATGTCCCGGTCATCGCAACGAATGACAGTCATTATACCGATAAAGAAGATTACAATGCCCACGATATTCTTTTATGTATCAATACCGGCGAGAAACAAAGTACACCGGGGTATGACGATTTTGTGAACGACGACGCCAATCTGAAAAACCGGCGATTTAAATTCCCAAACGATCAGTTCTATTTTAAAACGTCGGAAGAGATGAAAACGCTCTTCTCCGATATTCCCGAAGCCATTGACAATACCAACCTCGTGGCCGATAAGGTGGACGTGCTGAACCTCAAAAAGGATGTACTGCTTCCGGCCTTCCCCATTCCAAAAGAGTTCCAGCTTCATACCGACAATAACCTCAACCAATGGGAATTCCTGAGGCATATCACCCAGGAAGGAGCAAAATTTCGCTATCATGAGATGACCGCTGAAATACAGGAACGCCTCGACTTTGAATTGTTCACCATCAAGACCATGGGTTTTGCGGGCTATTTCTTAATCGTGAGCGATTTCATCAAAGCCGGCCGTGACATGGGCGTCTTTGTTGGCCCTGGCCGTGGCTCGGCAGCGGGAAGCGTAGTTGCCTATTGTATTGGCATCACCAACCTGGATCCGATCAAATACAATCTGCTCTTTGAAAGATTCCTGAACCCCGACCGCAAATCCATGCCTGATATTGATACGGATTTTGACGATGAGGGCCGGCAAAAAGTCATTGACTATGTAGTTAAAAAATATGGCAAAAACCAGGTAGCCCAGATCGTTACCTACGGCACCATGGCGGCAAAAATGAGCATCAAGGATGTGGCCAGGGTCATGGACCTTCCGCTGGCGGAATCCAATGCCCTGGCGAAACTGATCCCGGACAGACCGGGCGTGGAATTGAGAAGGGTATTGCATGCTCCGATAACAGCAAAGGATGGAGAAAAATCGCTGGAAGAAAAAGAAGGGATCAGTCCCGACGATAAAGAAGCCATTAAGAAAA
>DATHGW010000397.1:0-2067 GCA_035317445.1 Puia sp. | reverse complement strand
TACCACCCTTGCCACGCCCCTGACCGAGGTGATGGAACAACGCAAGGGCGTTTGCCAGGATTTTGCTCACCTGGCCATTGCCTGTTTGCGTTCAATAGGTTTGCCAGCCCGTTATGTGAGTGGTTATATAGAAACCGTTGCGCCCGAAGGAACGGAAAAACTCCGGGGCGTCGATGCTTCCCACGCATGGTTCTCGGTTTTTATTCCCCAATCCGGATGGATAGATTTTGATCCCACCAATAACCTCATTCCCTCAGACCAGCACATTACGATTGGCTGGGGAAGGGACTACAGCGATCTTCCTCCGTTAAAAGGCGTGATCCTGAGCATCGGAAGCCACCAGCTCGAGGTTTCGGTTGATGTAAAACGTTTGGATTAAGATGAGGATTGGATGACCTGGTGAATGAATTTCATCTTTTCTTTTACCTGATTTGAAATAACAAAGGGATAAATATCGCCGAGACCCATGCTGCGGGCCAGGCTGTTCATCGCGAAAGTCAGCGGCAGCCAGTATTTGATGATCGCTTCAAAATCGCGGATATCGTATGGATCGGCTTTGATGTCTTCTTTTAATGCTTTTAAGGAATGCGCGACCAGGAGGTCTACACTGAGGCCGAAGGAATACGCGGTCTCGAGCGTATCCACAATATGCATATAGTGCGCCCAGGTTTCCGCCCAATCCTCCCAGGGATGGGAGCTTGCATACGCGCTGATAAAATGCTGGCTCCAATCAGCAGGTGCGCCTGACTGGTAGTATTTTTTCAGCGCTTCCTCATAATCGGTTTGCTCATCTCCGAACAGTTGCCTGAATGTGCCGATATTGTTCGTTCCGTCAATTAACCTTTCCCAGTAATAGTGGCCTATTTCATGTCTGAAATGGCCTAAAAGCGTTCTGTAGACTTCCTGCATGGACCTCCGGGCCATCTCTCGTTCGATATCATCTGCTTCGGCGATATTAATGGTGATCAATCCCTGGTCATGTCCGGTTAATATTTTTTGATCCGGCGCAGCCGACAAGTCAGCAACAAAATCAAAAGCGAGCCCTTTTTCCTGGTCAACCGTCTTGCTCATCAGTGGCAGTTGCATTTGCAACAAGGAATAAACCAGGCGGTGTTTGGCCGTTTCCAGTTTTTTCCATCGCACGAGATAATCAGCATTACTTAAATCCGGAATGGTCCGATTGAGCTCGCAGGCCCGGCAAAACGGATTGCTGTTATTAATCGGCACAAGCCAATTGCATGCGCCGTACACATGGTTGGCGCAATACTGGTAAGGGTCTCCCGCGAAGAGCGCAACCGGTTTCATGGATTCCACAAGAAAGCCCAGCGAGCACCCGCAGTTTCCACAAAAAATATTTTCGAAATAGATGGGTTGGGAACAGTTGGTGCATTTAAATAGCTGCATGAATGCTTTTATTTTTTCCTTCCTGAGTATTGCCGTAAATCCAATGTGTTTGGATATTCTTTATTGATTTCGATTTCCGGAACGCTGCTGTCGAAGACCTGGCGATTTTCCTCCACATAATGCGTGGCGTTGCCCGGAATATTTTTTGGCTGCAGCGGTCCCTGTGTATGGCCCTGGTCCCAGAAACGGCTGATGCGCCTGCTCTCCGCTTCATAACTATTGACCGGGAAAGTTTCATAGGTCCTTCCGCCGGGATGCGCCACATAATAGCGGCATCCGCCGATGGCGCGATTGTTCCAGGTATCAACCAGATCAAAGACCAGCGGCGCGTCTACCCCGATGGTAGGATGTAATGCCGACGGCGGTTGCCAGGCCCTGAAGCGAATGCCTGCTACATATTCTCCTTTTGTGCCCGTTTCCTTCAGCGGCACCCGAACGCCATTGCAGAGCAATGCATATCTTGTGCCATTCAAACCCGTCAGTTTCACCTGTACTTTTTCGAGTGATGAATCTACATAACGGGCAGTGCCCGTACTGCTGACTTCTTCTCCCAATACATGCCAGGGCTCAATGCCCATCCGTATTTCCATGTCAATGCCCTGGATATGTACGGTGCCGTAATGCGGAAAACGGAATTCAAAATAAGCATCAAACCAATTCAGT
>DATHGW010000396.1:0-2826 GCA_035317445.1 Puia sp. | reverse complement strand
CACAAAGGTTTCCACATCAATCTCATAATGACTCAAACTAACTTCTACCGGAAATTCGGTTCCGTCTTTTCTCAGGGCATATAAATCCCTCCCCTCTCCCATTCTTCTGGGCTCGGGATGATGATAAAAGTCTTCACGATGTCCCACGTGAACTCCATGCAAGTTTCCTGGAATCAACATTTCTACCGCCTGGCCGATTACTTCGTCCCAGGAATATCCGAATTGGATTTCTGCAAATTTATTAAAGTTGATGATAATGCCTGAATGATCCGTTACAACGATCCCGATCGTTGCATAGTTAAATAAAGCCTCAAATTGGTCACTCTTATTTTTCAAAATAGGCTCCCGGTGGTATACCGAATAATAGCCGGGTTGGGCGAATAGACTATCGAAGTTAAATCAGTTTTGAGCGAATACTTTATAGAATACCCACACAATCTTACATGATTCACACATTGCGGTTTATCATTTGCGGGGCCAATCCAACTCGATCCAGGCTGGACCATGATCGCTGGACTTTTCCCATCCCCTCACATGGCGATCAACGCCTGCGGCTACCAGCCGACTGCTTAGTTGAGGACTGAGCAGGAAATGATCAATGCGTAAACCGGCATCCCGGGCGTAAGCATTCCGGAAATAATCCCAAAAGGTATAGATCTTCTCGTTGGGATGCAGTTTTCGTAAGGCGTCTGTCCATCCCTGGTCAGTCAGCCCTTTAAATGCAGCGCGAACCTCGGGCCTAAACAGGGCGTCATCCACCCAACGCTCCGGTTTGTACACGTCCAGCTCGGTGGGCATGACATTATAATCACCTGCCAATATCACCGGGGTATCCGACTCAAGTAATTTCAGGGCATGCGCCGTCAGCCTTTTAAACCAGCCCAGCTTATATTCAAATTTTGGTCCGGGAAAAGGATTTCCATTCGGCAGATAAAGACAACCAATCAACAGGCCACCAACCCGTGCTTCGATATAACGGCTATGTATATCGTCCGGATCGCCGGGAAGCGCCCGCCGGACTTCTTCGGGAGCTCCGGTTTTGGAAAGAATGGCAACGCCGTTCCAGCTTTTTTGTCCGTGCCAGATGGCATCGTATCCTGAATCAACAATGGCCTGTTCAGGAAATTTTTCCTGGGGCGCCTTGAGTTCCTGCAAACAAACCACATCCGGCGCAGTTTCTTTTAACCAACGGAGCAATACGGGCAGACGACCATTTACGCCATTGACATTATAGCTAGCTATTCGCATAGTATACAGTTTTGGAGTCGAGTCGGGAGTCAGGAGCCCGAGGGCTGTCATTCCGAGCGGAGCGAGGAATCGGCAGTTGCGGTAGAGCGTCTTATGACTGATTCCTCGCTCCGCTCGGAATGACAAGCCTCCTGATTCCTGACTCCCGACTCCGACTCAAAGTTACCTTACTGTATATTGATAACAATCACTGGATAGGACAGTTGTTAACGTTTCGGCATCGACGATCTGAAAAGCTATATGGAACGTCATCCCTCTGGCTACACCGGTGATATCGCGAAACAAATTTTCCTGCCCGTTTCCCTTACTGTCCGTTTCAATAGATTGTGGCACAAGGCCTTTGCCAAGTGTGAGCCATGCGGTGTTGGTGCATGTGATATCTGCGATTGGATTTGCGGCCCTTTGCAACAGGTAAGCGTGGTTGGGTTTAAGGGCAAATACCCAGGTGTCGAGGGTTATTATTCGTGCAGTATCCGGATTCTGGCGGAATTTAACAAAACCAAAGCCTCCAAAACCGTGGTCCTTTACATTTTCGGGCTGGAGCTTGACATCGATATCATAAAGTCCAAGGTCTTTGTCTTCCGGAGGGGATTTAGTGCAGGCGGAAAACACCCAAACGAAAAATATAAAGAGGGCAAACCTGTTTGCGATGACGAAAGAATAATTTTTTTTCATAAAAAATTCATTAAGGTTAAAAAATAATTCACGTCAAAAGCTAACACATCGCATTGGGTAAAAGTGGAAAGACTGAGTACACAGCGGGTTTCACTGAGTAGTTGGTCGGTAAATGGCTTAAATCTGTATAGAATCGTGATAAAGTGTTAAGAGGCAAAAAATGCTCTTTTGATGAACCAATAAGCAGCGATGACTGCAATCACAGCAGAAACAGGATAAACGACAAATTTCGTATACCAGGCCTTTTTGCCAAATGGAATAACGATCAACAAAAAGACCAAAACAATAATGGTCGCCTGTCCTATTTCCACACCAGCATTAAACGAAAGAATAGCAGTATAAAATTTATTCCGGGGCAATCCGGTCTCATTCAAAACACTCGCAAATCCCATTCCATGGATCAGTCCAAATAAAAAAACAATCAATATCCGTGAGGGCTTTAATTGCCGGTACAATACATTTTCAACCGCAACAAACAAAATGGACAGGGCGATAATGGGTTCGATGATGGCACCGGGAGCCATCAGGATATTTTTCATGCTCAATGCCAGCGTCACCGAATGCGCTACAGTAAAAGCGGTGGCCTGCCATAAAATGGTTTTGATGCGGTTGCTGAGCAGGCAAAGGCTTGTGATAAACAAGATATGGTCCGTTCCATAAGGGATAATGTGCAATACACCAAGCCTCATATAAAACCAAACCACGTTGGACACCGGCGCTTTTTCTAACGCATAGTTGATGGTATGGGCCATGGTCATTGCAGGAGTCAATGTCATGAGCAGCAGCATGCCCGTGAACAGTACCAATTTGACGGGTTGTTTCAATGTGTGCAGGCGCTTTTTAATTGAGGATTGATGTTTGGACCATGCGACAATGCTTCTTTGAAGCATGCTTTAGCAAGCA
>DATHGW010000395.1:0-2373 GCA_035317445.1 Puia sp. | reverse complement strand
CCAAGTAACAAACAGAAAGAAACGATGATAGGAGAGGGAAGCTTGCCATAAGTAAGTAGAGCCCAAGTTCCTGCCATTACCCCGATGTTGAGCGCGATGATTTGCCAGTCGACCAGCGAAATATCTTTCGCCATATAAAGGCTCGCAGACATAAGAATTCCCACGACCACCGCATTGATCCCCTCCATAGCGCGATAAACCGAAGCATATTTTTTAAGGTTGTGCCATACAGGAAAGAAGAATAGCACCAGCAAGGCGCTGGGCAAAAAAATAGCAATAGATCCGATGATGCAGCCAAGCACCTGCTTGGCAGGGCCCTCATCCTTCATAGTCGTTCCACCCATAAACGAGGCCACGGAAAAAACAGGTCCGGGTATCGCCCTGACTATCGCCGCGCCTGTATAAAAATCTTCCTTGTCCACCTTAACCATATTGGGGTTTCTCTGGATCAGTTTTTGCGATTGCGGCCTGGCGACAAATTGCTCATACATCATCGGGATCAGCACCTGGCCTCCACCAAAAACAAGGCTTCCAAACCGATAGGTGTTTTCAAAAAGGTTGATGGGTCGCCTGTTTGGCCAGTTGTTTTTTCTGGCCAGTTCACTGCTTGCTCCGGCCAGCAAAAAAATAATTGCAAACAGCCAGATATTGCCCCATTTTATTTTTCTGCGTGGCTCTTGTTTTTGCGGAATGCGTTTGCTGCTGAGGTTGGTAACAAAGCCTCCAAGCACGATCAGGATGGGGAATATCCATGGCGCTTTGAATAAGAGGTATGTGGCCAGCGCACTCACAATCATGATGATCAGCGTAATGGTATTTTGAATGGAAATCTTGTAAGCCTGGAAGGCCGCGTACAATAGAAATCCGACAGTCATAGGTTGAACGAATTTGAACAGATCTGTTTTAAGTGTTTTCTGGTTCATGTACTCCAGGAAAAAAGAAAAAGCGCCCATCAGCAGGCAGGCGGGGAATATCCAGATGATTAATGTCAGTACAGCCAGCGGCACGCCTCCTCGTTTGTAACCAATCAGGGTAAGTATCTGGGTTGACGAGGCTCCGGGAAGAAGCTGGCAAAACGCATTGTAGTCCATCAATTCTTCTTCCGTAATATCCCTGCGCCGCTGAACAAAGGTTTTCATCATCATGCCCAAATGCCCCTGCGGTCCGCCAAAGGCAGAAATGCTGTGAAGGAACACGGCCTTCAGAAAACGTGTATGGCGAAGCAAGATCATGATGAATGCCGCTAAAAATAAGGCTGACGACTAAAAGAGGTACAATTTATTGATTGTTGAAAATATGAACAAAAGGAATGGATGAAATCATCAATTTAATCGGTTGTTGTGTAAATTGTTACTAAAACCAGGACATGAAAAAATTTCTTGTTATACTGATGGGATGGATGGCCGTTTCGGGTATCCTGCAGGCACAACCGAAAAATGCATATGCTGCCCTGGATGCAGCTGCTGACAGGATACAGGCAAAAATAATTGCATGGCGGAGGGATTTTCATGAACATCCGGAATTGGGGAACCTCGAAATCAGAACCGCCGATGTGATCGCCAAACACCTGCGATCTCTTGGCATAGAAGTAAAAACCGGCGTAGCAAAGACAGGCGTAGTCGGTATTTTGAAAGGAGAAAAACCAGGACCTGTTATTGCATTGCGCGCAGATATGGACGGACTACCGGTAACAGAAAGAACGGATGTTCCATTCGCCTCCAAGGTAAAGACCATGTACAATGGACAGGAAACGGGTGTTATGCATGCCTGTGGGCATGATTCACACATGGCCATATTGATGGGGGTAGCAGAAATTCTTTCATCCAACAAATCCCAGCTCAAGGGAACGGTTAAATTTATTTTTCAGCCCGCTGAAGAAGGAACGCCTGCGGGCGAAGCAGGCGGTGCAGAACTGATGGTCAAGGAAGGCGTATTGGAAAATCCAAAAGTGGAAGCGATATTCGGGTTGCACATCAATTCTCAGACGGAGGTCGGCAGAATCACCTACCGCCCGGGAGGAACGATGGCCGGTGTCAACGATGTGAAGATCATCGTGAAGGGAAAATCGTCACATGGCGCTTACCCATGGTCGTCAGTAGACCCTATTGTTGTTTCAGCGCAGATCATCAACAACCTGCAAACCATCGTCAGCCGCAATCTGAACATTACAGAGAACCCGGGCGCCGTAACCATTGGCTCGATTCACGGTGGCAACAGGTCAAATATCATCCCGGAGCAGGTGGAGCTCTGGGGAACTTTGAGGGCGCTGACCAGATCAGATGAAGACCTTATCATTGCCCGCGTTAAACAGATCGCCACCAAAACGGCAGAAAGCGCAGGGGCCACTGCTGAAGTGATCATTCCTTATAGTTC
>DATHGW010000394.1:0-6193 GCA_035317445.1 Puia sp. | reverse complement strand
ATTTTGGAGCGCATACATATCAACGGATCGATATGCCCGGCAGTTTTCACACCGAATGGCAGCAATTTTAAAATATCTTTCAGCATTGAATTGAAAAAAACATGGCAAACCATAAACGACCGCCAGCCTCCCTGCTTTTTATTTTTGGCGGCAGCGGTGACCTGAATTACCGAAAATTATCTCCCGCTCTATACAATTTATTCATAGACAGCTGGATGCCGGAGAAATTCAGCATCGTGGGGATCGGACGCAGTGCGTATTCGGATGACAACTACAGGGCTCATTTACTGGAAGGCCTTCAGCAATTCAGCCGTCGCAAGGGCGAAGCCAATGACCATTGGAAGGATTTTTCGCAACGAGTCTGCTACCTGCAGATGGATGCGGAAAAAGACGATGAATACCAGAAGATCGCCGATATTGTAAAAACAAGGGAAAAAGAATTTGGTGAACACCCCAACGTCATTTTTTATATGGCCGTTGCTCCCCAGCTCGTCCCCGACATCGCAAAAAAGTTGGGACCCCTGAATATTTGTGCGGACACAAAGTGTACACGCATCGTGGTGGAAAAGCCCTTTGGTCATGACCTGGAAAGCGCTCATGCCCTGAATACATTGCTTCGCGGAATGTTTGATGAAGAACAGATCTACCGGATCGATCATTACCTGGGTAAGGAAACGGTGCAGAATATACTTGCCCTGCGTTTTGCCAACGCTTTATTTGAACCCATCTGGAACCGGAACTATATCGAGCATGTGCAGATCACGGCCGCGGAAACCGTGGGCATTGAAGGCCGTGGTGCGTATTACGAAAATTCCGGCGCCTTGCGCGATATGGTCCAAAACCATATCCTGCAATTGTTGTGCATGATTGGCATGGAGGCGCCCGTTTCATTCGATGCCAATGAAATCAGGAATAAAAAAGTGGATGTGCTGAATGCCATCCGCAAATACGATAAGGATGAGGTACACCAGTTCGCGGTGCGGGGACAATACGATGCGGGTTGGATCAAAGGAGAAAAAGTACCCGGATACCGGGAGGAGAAAAATGTAGCGCCCGGATCTCCGGTTGATACGTTTGCAGCCGTTAAATTTTATATTGACAACTGGCGCTGGCAGGATGTTCCCTTTTATGTGAGGACCGGCAAAAGACTGCATGAGAAAACCAGCATCATCACCATCGAATTCCGGCCCGCGCCGAGTTTTGCCTTTCCCCCGGAAGCTTCGGAAACCTGGAGACCAAACCGCCTGACCATCAGCATACAACCGGAGATGGATATACGCCTTCGCTTCCAGGCCAAGCGACCTGGTCAGGCAATGATCCTGAATCCCGTGGACATGGTCTTCAGCTATAAGGACACCTACAATGGCGATGAACCGGAAGCGTATGAGACCCTATTGCTCGACGTTATGGAAGGCAATGCGACCTTGTTCATGCGCAGCGACCAGGTGGAAGCCGCATGGAAGATCATCATGCCCATCCTCGAATCCTGGCAGGCCTGTCGGCCGGTTGATTTCCCTAATTACGCACCGGATTCATGGGGACCGGAAGACGCTGATGCCCTGATCGCCCGGGACGGGTATAACTGGGTTAACCTGCCTTCTCCCCACGAAGAAAAACAGGGTTGATCGAAAAACAAGCATTTATGCCATTACATGTTTACGATAGTCCCGATGCAGTGAGCAATGCCCTGGCCGCCTGGATCAGCGACTACATCGGCGCCAGTTTGCAAAAAAAGGAAAGGTTTACGATTGCCCTGTCGGGCGGCAACACGCCAAAACAGTTGCATCATCTTCTCTCGGCTTCTCCGTACAAGGAAGCAATTGCCTGGTCAAAACTTCATGTATTTTGGGGAGATGAACGGGATGTGCCTTTTGAGGATGAACGCAACAACGCGAAAATGGCCTTTGATACGCTGTTGAATCATGTGCCGGTGCCCGCATCGCAAATTCATGTCATGCGAACAGATATCAGCCCGGCTCAGTCTGCTGCCGAATACGAAAAAATCCTTCGCAGATATTTTCCCGAAGCCGCTAGTGAATCTATAGGCAATACGTTCGATCTCGTCTTGTTGGGAATGGGTGATGATGGCCATACCCTGTCTCTTTTTCCGGGAACTATGGTTGTTCACGAGGAGAAGGCCTGGGTAGCTTCGTTTTATATACCGGCGCAGGATATGCATCGCATTACGCTAACAAAGGCGGTGGTGAACAGGTCCGCAGCAGTCGTTTTCCTGACCACCGGATCCGCCAAGGCGCATGCATTAAAGGCGGTGTTGAAAGGTCCATACAATCCGGATCTGTTTCCTTCGCAGGTCATTAAACCTTTCGATGGCGAGTTGCACTGGTTCGTAGACAAAGCCGCGGCGGCGGAACTTTAGCATCACGATACATCTACCGAATCGTGTACGACCACCTTACTCCAAAGCCCTGAACATTCCTCCACAAATTTCAAATGGATCGGATCCGTCTGGTAACTTTCCTGGTCGGCAGCATTGTCGAAAACCAGAAGCCAGGAGACAGAATAGGATCGTTCGATCACTTCCCTGTTGGTTTCCGCAGGGCGGCCAATATGAAATTGACGGATCGTCTTTACGACTGATAATTTTTCCAAACCCGCGACAAGTAGGTCAAGGTTTTTCCTGTTGCCGGGATCTGCCAACCAAAAAAATACATGGTGAATAAATACGTTCTTAAGTGCGGGCATGTAATGAATGAATTTATGCGAAGATAATCGCGTTGAGGGAATATTTCCCGCGCTTACCGCAAACCCCTGAGCCAATCCTGGATGCCAAGATATATTTTCTGGGCAACCGCTTTTTGAAATCTGGCACTCCTCACTTTCTTTTCATCAGCCGGATTGCTTAAAAAGGCCACTTCCACCAGGGTATTAGGATAATCTGTCGGACCGTTGAGTGCGAAATTGAAACTGCCGATATTACCATATTCCTTCAGACCCAGTGTAAGCATTTGGTTGAGTATGGCGACACTCAGGGGCCGAAAACCAATATACCGGTAATAGGTGCTTACCCCCCGCACCGTATCCGGGGAAGCTGCGTTGAGGTGGATGCTGACCAAAAAATCGGGATTGAATTGTTTCAGCATATCCATGCGCTCGGTCATGCTGAGTGAAGTGTCTTTGGTTCTCGTCATGAAGATCTTTTGCACACCGGCCTTACGCAATGTTTTTTCTAATTCCTTTGCCATGATGAGAGTATATTCCTTTTCAACGATTCCACTGTTTACACCGCTGGTTCCACCGTTGTCGCCTCCATGCCCTGCATCAATGGCTATCTTTAATTTGCGTATATCCAAAACTGGTGGTTGCCTTTTTACCCGGACCAGGAGTTTTTTTCCTGTGCTATCATAAGCGATGGAATGGCCCCAGTGTTGTGCATGTTTAAGTTGAATGTATATTCTGAATACATCGTCTTCCACCTGTTCGTACCAGGTATTTTTGATCTCTTTGAGGGATTTGAATTGCGCGATCCAATTGGTATTGGAAGTAAGGCCAAAGACATCCACTACGATGCGGCTGGGATCGATGAGTTGAAAACTCCTGTATGGCAAGGGTTCGGGAAGGTTCAGCATCAGAAAGTCCGAGGCCGAATCGCCAAAGACTTTCCAGCTTCCGCTCAGGAGGGGATTGTGTTTTACGGGTATGTTCGCTTCCTTTCCTAACAAAACAACACTCTCTTTGGCAATATAGGCGGCATGATGAACCGAAAGCTTCACCTTGTAATCTGTTCCAAAGCTGTCTATGATCCTGATCACAATATTGGAATCCAGGTAGCCCATTTTTGCGCCACCCAGTCTCTCATCACCAATCCCATATTCAAGAAAGGGGTATTTGCCTTTTGTCCGGGCGGTCCAAATGCTATCCTGTGAAAAACTTTTGTCGACAATGATGAAGAACAAAAAAAAGAAAATACATCTTACCATCCGTTAACCATTTTCTGAAAAATAATAATGGATAGCAAGATACTACACATTGTGCAGAGCTGCACCCCGGCCCTCCCATTAGGGAGTTACTTATGACGCAGACACCACAGAACCGGTATTGGCCTCATGGGCCTCGATCATTTTTTTCAGGTCCTGTTTCAGGTGTTCGATCTCTGCCTTCAGGGAAATGTTATTGGCATGCTTGATTTCAAACTCCTGCTGAAGAATGGCGTTGCTATCCCGCTGCAATTCCAGTTGGGCAGACAAGGTCCTCAGCCTGCTCATTTCATCTTCCGGGGATGCCTTTTGCAGGTCGGCGGGGCGCTGATCGATGAGTAGGATTTCGGCATGGAATGATTTTAATTCCTCTTCAAGCGCCGCATTTTTTTCTTTGAGCAATTGCAATTCATTTTCGAGGGGGGCCACTTTGCCTGCATAGGTTGTCGTCGTTTTAAGTCTTAGCTCCATTTCCAGACTTTTTCTTTCCGCCTGGCCCAGTGCTGATCTTGCTTTTTGCGCCTCGTCTTCGGCTGACCTGACCCTGACCTCCCACGCATTGGCCCTGGAAAGTTCGGCCTGTATCGCCTGCAGGCGCTGATTCCAGGCAGCATCAGCCTTGGTTTCACTTTCTTTCAGCGCTTTCAGGTTATCGTCCAAATGGGTCACCTGTCTTGAATATTTTTTAATGTCCGCTTCCTTGGACAGGAGCTGCGCATGCAGCTTATTTTTTTCTTCCGACAAGGCCCGGATATCTCCTTCGAGGGCTTTGACCCGGGATCCCATGTCTGTTATGGATTTCTCTCCGTGTTTTTCACTGGCCAGGGTGGAAGATTTATAGCTTTTAAATTCATTCTCGAGTCGTTTGTATTTCTTCTCCGATTCAGTTATGCCGGCGGCATATTTTCTGGCTTCGCCCCTGTTCAGTGTAAACCGGTGAAGCAGGTAACCGGCAATGACTGCCAGCAATAAGATGCCGGTATTGTCCCACGCAAACCTTCCGTCGCTTTGTTGAAAAATGTTGAGCAATAACATATAGATAAGATTTAAATGAATGATTCAAATCCTGAACCGGCCAGGGAGGCCGAAGCTGGTCATCCTGGAAAATAATGGGTATGGAAGTTAAGGAATCTATTTCAATTTTGGAGCATTGAGACCGGATAGTGGGCAGTGGCAAGTGGCGAGTGGCGAGTGGCCAGTAGGGGTTTACACTTGCTACTCGCTACTTGCCACTCGCCACTCGTCATCACAACGGATACTTATTATCCCCGATCAATTTGCCCGCAATCCTTCTTTTCGCCTCCTTGCTGTTAAATGGGTTCACTTTGGTAAACCTTTTCAAACCCAGCAACATCATGCGTTGTTCATCGCCCTCAGAAAAGGCATTGATGGCGTCTTTGCCAAATTTGTTGATATGGTCGGCAGCATCGTAAATATATGCGCGGGTTATATCCAGCTCAAAATGGGAGGCAGCTTCTCCGCGAAGCTCAACCAGTTTCATCGCGCGGAGCAGAGCGCTTTCTGCATGAAAAGTCTCGATGGCCATATCGGCAATATTCATCAGGAGCTCCTGCTCATTTTCAATTTTTGCCCCTAATTTTTGAACAGCTGCACCTGCAGTCATCAGGATGGCTTTCTTAAAATTGGCGATGGCTTTGAGTTCAGTCGAGAAAGCGCCATCGTCGGATGCTCCGAAATCCGGAATGCTCATCAGCTCTTTGGATACGGCCATGGCCGGACCCATCACGTCCAGCCTGCCCTTCATGGCTCTTTTCAGGACCATATCCACCGTGAGCAGTCGAGTGATCTCATTGGTGCCTTCGTAGATCCTGTTGATACGGCTGTCCCTGTATGCCCTGGAGACCATGTATTCATCGCTAAATCCGTTTCCGCCATGGATCTGAACACCTTCATCCACAACATAATCCAATAATTCACTGCCATAGACTTTCAGCATAGCGCATTCGATCGCATACTCCTCTGCCGCACCCAATACGGCTTCATTGAAAGGTTTGCCCGCGGCGAGCAATTGTTTTTCTTTTTCATCGATCCAGTCAGCGGTTCTGTAGAGTGCGCTTTCAGCTGTCCATAATTTGATGGCCATTTCGGCCAGTTTATTTTTGATTGCGCCGAAATTCGCAATAGGCGTTTTGAACTGTTCGCGTGTATTCGCATATTGAATGCTGATCGAAGTGACGCGCTTCGCTCCTCCCATGGCCGCAGCGCATAATTTCAGACGGCCGATATTGAGGATATTG
>DATHGW010000393.1:0-9276 GCA_035317445.1 Puia sp. | reverse complement strand
CATTTTAGGCAACTCGGCCATTCTTTTGTCGAGCACATTTTTATCAACATCACATAATGCAAGCAGGTTAACGCCCGGCACTTTGATGGCGGCTTGCACATTCGCCCAGCCCATGCCGTTGATGCCAATAGCGCCAATATTGATCTGGTCGCTGGGGGAAACCAGTTTTTTGAACTTCGCAAATGCTTTATTGTCAAAAGCGGATAGCACTACTCCCGCTCCAATCAATGCTGATGATTGTTGAAGAAACGAACGACGGTTGGCCATGATGTTGAGGTATAAATTGTGTGTACCGAAGGTAAAAAAACTGTTGGTTAGCTGAGAATATTTTTCCTCAGGTATTCATAACTTTTGGTGATGCTCTCGTAAACAGGGATCTTAACCACATCCTGCTCCACAAAAAAGTATTCCATTCCGGATTCTTTCTTGTGTTTGAAGATGGATTTGTAATCGATGATGCCGCTGCCTACTTCGATAAAAGACTTTTCCGGCGTATTGTCCATATCCTTCACATGCCACATTTTGATCCGTTTCGGATGGTCTTTGATAAACTGGATGGGATCTTTTCCCGCCTTGCTGATCCAGAAGATATCCATTTCAAAGTTCACCAGTTTGGGATCAGTGTCCTTGAGGAAGACATCAAACCCCGTCTGGCCGCCACCCCAGTCCTTAAACTCAAAGTCATGGTTATGGTATGCCAGCCGCATGCCGGCAGTTTTGACCGCTTCACCCGCCTTGTTCAATTTTTCGGCGAGCTTTTTATAATCATCGAGGCTTGTCCGCATTTTGTCGGTCAGGTAAGGAACGGTGAAAAAATCATGGCCCATCTTGCTGGCATCTTCCACGGTTTTTTTTAGTTCATCTTCATCTCCCTTGATCAGGAAATTGGGCAGGGAATAATGCCCGCTGGGTGTCTTGAGGTTGTTTTGTTTGATGACGGCAGAAAATTCCTCCGGAGTAAGTCCGAAAAATTTACCGGCATTATATCCAAATACCTCCACCGAATTATACCCGATGGCCGCGATCTTCGAGATCGGAATTTTGACATCGTTCCTGATCTCATTTCTCAGTGTGTATAGTTGGATCCCGATGAGCTGCTTTTTTTTAGCAAACCATGAAGTTGGGTCCGTCAGCATGGCCGTTGAAGCCAGGGAAGCCTGTTGAAGAAAAACACGTCTTGTTGGCATAGCATTTCGTTTAGCGGATGAAATTACACAATAAACAAATCTAAAATCAGACGAAGCAGGCAAACGATCCGGCGAATTAAGACGCCGGTGAGCCGTATGCGCCAAACCAGGCCGCACCCAGCAGCGCCGTTTTGCTATTTAAAATAATTTTTAAAGGAACTTTGTTGAGCAAATGCTGCATACGGTCACAATCCAGGTAGTTGTGGTAGAAAATATTCTGCTGCAGAAGAGAAGAGATCTTTGGCGGGATGCCTCCACCGAGGAAAAGTCCGCCCGTCGCCTTCATTTTCAGCACGAGGTTAGAGGTCTCGCGCGCGAGGTAGCGGATATAAATATGCATGGTTTCGATGCAGACGGGATTTTTTTCCTCAATCGCCAGGAGGCTGATGGTTGCCGATGGGTCGTCTTTTTGGAGGGCTTCTTTCAGCCATTCGGGTTCTTTTCTTTTTTTCACTTCCAGCAGAAACCGGTAAATATCATAGATAGCCGGTCCGGCAATGGCCTTTTCCCAGCTGATCACCCCATACTTTTTTGCCAGCCAGTCGTGCAATTTCACGTCGAGTTTGGTACGCGGAGCAAAATCCGTATGCCCCCCTTCGGTAGGAGAAGGATGATAGCATTGACCATCCCAATAGAGCCCGGCCTCGCCCAACCCGGTGCCAGGAGCAATAATAGCCATATTGCCGGGGATATCCACCACGCCTTCATGAATACTCAGGAAGTCATCCGCTGTAAGCCCTGCGAGTCCGTAAGCCGTAGCCTCGAGGTCATTGATCAGGGAAACTTCGGGAATACCGGCAAAACGCGCGATCTCTCCGGCGTCCATGTTCCAGTTGAGGTTGGTTAGTTCCACTTTCCTCCGAAAGACGGGACCCGCCACGCCCAGACAGATCCTTTCTGGCTTCTGGTCCGGGTGTTCGTTGTAGAATTGTTGCAAAATATCGACAAAAGAGGCATAGGCGGAAGAATGAAAGGTTGCCTCCAGCACCAGCCTGACCTGGCTGGCATCTGCCTGATAGAGGGCCAGATTGGTCTTGGTACCGCCCACATCGCCTGCCAGCACAAAAACGGATCTTTCCTGCAATTCCGCCCTGTGCGGGAAATGCAGGGGGATCTTCAGTGGTTCATTCATACCTGTTTGAATTAACGGGCATCAATTTAGTGATTTATAGCAGGATGTGAAAAATCATTCGTTGAAGACAGTGGGCTTTGTATTTGCGGAAAACCCTGTCGGGGATAGACAAACTGCCAGGGGATCTACCAACAATAGAAAATATCGGTCAATCGTTTATTATATAGGAAAATCCAATAACTTCACAAACCAACCTGCCAGAGCTATGCTATTCATTCCTATCTTACTGATATTGGTTGTCTTGCTGATCGCATCTTCCCGTTACCAGCATCGTTAAACGAATCAGCCTGTCAACTAGTCAACCAGTCAACTGATCAACTTTCTAAAATGCATTTTTCATCTGAAACTGGTCAAACCACACCTCAAGTCCGAGATGATACCCGATGTCGATGTATTTGATGATCCTGCGTTCAGGTTCTTTCTCCCGTTCACTTTCGGGTTTGGGTGCAATTTCAAAATAATGGAGTTCTGATCTGACCACTTCATAGGCTTTTTCTCCAAAAGCAGAAACGGCATGGGATGAGATGTGCCGGATGATATCGCCGAGCGATACGCTTTCACCTGGATTCAAGGATTTCCACATGATATTGGTATTATGGTTTTAAAAAATATTTAGGATATCGGACAAACGCTATAATACATATTTAGTGAACAAAGACATTAACGGGATAGCAGCTTCTAATTACAATTATAATACCAAACAGGATCAATGTCAAGCGTAAAACAACGATTCAGGAATCTAAAAACACGTAGACGGATCCATCGCGGCGCTTGCATCATTGATGGCCCGCGCCCTTCCTTCCCGGGCTTCGAAAAATAAGTGAATCTACTTAGTAATAATTCGATTGAAACTACGTTTATGGATGATTGTCACTGCTCTTATAAAACTTTCATCTCCAAGATATCTGCTGCCGTTGTCGGTGTTCTCGCAGAGGCAAGCCATTTCATTGGTTTAGCACCTGATGAGGACATCAACTACGGCAGACCGTATATTTCCCATCGCAAGACGAAATGTCAACAACCTCTGAATAAAAAATAATTCCCGGCACTAAATAAAATCAAAAAAAATAAATAACTTGGGATGAGCTCATCGCCTAATTTTTGCCATATGGGAATGCATGTCAATCTGCAATCTGGAAAAAAAGCCGAATTTGAATGTGAGACCGTCAAACAGAACCGCTTTTTACTCGTTCGTTTATTATTGGGACCAAAAAAAATCGTCAAATACGAAGGAAAGATCAAGCATCCTTCGGGCGACATCACCCCTCTCCGCGTCTTTAAAAAATCAAATGGTAAATGGTGGGCAGGATCGCCCGATGAGGTCGGGGACCCCGGCACGCTTAAAGAATTTAAGCTGGCGGTAGATCTGCGCGGGTTCTAATATGCGGGTCCCTTACTAACGTTAACGCCCAGCTGCTAATTAAAAAACATCTCTTTTGAACCGCAATTCCTTTTTTTCATGTTAGGAAACTGTTAAAGGCCACTCAAAATACCCCTATAATTTCGGTTGTCATCACGCTTGGTTGTCATGAATGAAAGACACACTGCGAGCGGATTATCAGCACATTACATAATGCTTCGCATAGTTTGCCGTCATAGAATCATGCTTTATATCGTTTGCATAAAGGGCGAAAGCGATCTACTTTTACACCGTGAAGATTGAAACGATCGCAGTACAATGAAAACGCTGTTCCCTCTTTCTTCTCCAAGATGATTGCCTGCCGGCAAAGATTTTTTTTGATAACTTAAAATGTAAAACCATGAACTCGAAATTTGTAAATTTCGCCACGAAATCAGTATCCGTAGTCGCTACAGCAGTTGTTTTATTAGTGAGCAATCCCGTAAACAGCTTTGCAAGCCCCGTTAAAGACAAAAAGATCACCCAACCGATCGACGGACAAGTGTCGGTAAAATATACTGGTTCTAACGCAAAGACAGTTGTATTTCATTTGACCTTCGACAACATTAAGGGAGAAACCTTTTCTCTTTTGATTAAGAACGACGTTGGTGATGTTGTTTACCAGGAGCAATTCTCTACTGTGAATTTCGACAAGAACATCTACCTGGATGTTGAAGAAAATCACATTCACCCGACGTTCATTATCCAGACAGATGACCAGGAAGTCGTACGTTCTTTGTCAGTGAACAAGAGGTCTGCTGAAAACAGAAACGCTGTTTCGAAATTGTAAGCGAATAAAAACCGAATTGTAAGATGAGGTTGGCCAGGTGCCAACCTTTTTTTTGCCTGCCTGCATCAATTTTTCAGAATGGTCCTTCTGAATATTTCTCTTGTCTTTTCGTTAGTTACCACAACGATATAGGTACCGGCGGCCAATCGGGACATACCAATTTGTCGTTTAGTGAAAAGTTCACTGAATGCGACTATTCTTCTGCCAGTCATGTCATATATTTCGATGCGCAACTGATCGCTTCCATGATTCAATATAGTTAGGCTCTCTGACACCGGATTTGGATATATACTGATCCCCGGTTCATTTGCTTTTTCAGTGGCCTGGCCTATAGCGATCGTTTCATCTGTATTGGCGGCATGGACGTTGACCTGCGTTATTTTAAATCCATTCAAATAATTATAGACCGAACCGCGTGTGATCGTAATGGTAATGCTTCCATTGACTGGAGAAACACTGGACAGCAGCGCAGGAGTAGACGAGTTAGTATCTGTCAATACTGTACTGGTCTTACTTCCCACCGCAAAGCTGCTTTTTTGACCGTCGGTCCTGGAGCGGCTCGCATAGAATTCAAGTTCATATATCCTGGAATTGTCCAGGCCGCTCAATACTAGGGTCCTCGTCCCCGTTGAATAGCTGCAATACCTCAGTACCGTATCCGGGCACATGCTTGCTCCAGAGGTATAGTTCGCACCATTGTCTGCCGAACCGATTTGAGTGCTCAGCACGGCACTGACCGTGCTGATGGAACCATCCTGGTATTTCAAAACGCCGGATGCGATGTTATTTCCTATAGCCGTCCCTACAGTCCAATTGTTCCACTGGCTGTTCAAAAAAGGATTTATCCCTGAATACAATCTTACATTGATCGAGGCACTGGATGCCACTGTGATGACTGCACTATCATTTCCGCTGGTGCCCGCACTATCGGTTACGGTTAAGCTAAAAGTGTAGTTGCCCAGGCTCAAACCGTTCGCTTCGGTTACCAGTGATCCGGGAGTAGACAGGACAGCGCTGCTGTTACCACTGATCTGTGTCCATTTGATGGCAACAATGGGGCCTCCGCCATGAGGGGTTGCTGTTCCGGAAAGGGTAACAGAATTCACAGGGAGGATGATCACTTTATTGCCGCCGGCACTGACTGTGGGCGGTGGAACAGGGTTAACGATGACCTGCACGGTCGATGTCCAGGAAGTTCCTGAACTATCGATAACTAATAACTTAAACACATAAGTTCCACGAACCAGGTTTGAGACTTGCGTTGCCAGGGCAGCCGGAGTGCCGATGTTCGCTGCAGCAGGACCGCTCAACTGACTCCATGTGGTTGCGACCACGTTCCCTGACCCACCGATAATCTTTCCGCTAAGCGATGCGAAGTTAGCCGGAAGCGTAACGGTCTGGTTGTTGCCTGCACTCACGATGAGCGGGTTTGAAGAAAATATATTCGTTTTGATGATTTGTCTTAGTATAACATCATGCCCTTTTGGATTCATGTGAATGCTGTCATTGTCGAGCCAGAAGACGGGATTCATATAGAAAGAACGAGCTGTCTTGGCTACAGAATCATAATAGGATATCGTTCGGGCGCCGAATTCCATGATCATTGAATCGTTGATGTTGATCAGGTTCTTGTGTTCCGCGATTGTCACGCTACCCCTTGGCTGGATTCCGACAAAAAACAGGGAGATGCCTGCACTGTCAGCCGCCGCCTTGATTGTCCGCATGGCAAACATGACCTGTGCCGTTGTCAGGTAATCATAATTATTAGATGGATAATGGCAAAGGATCACATCCGGATGCAGGCTGATCATCTTTGTGATATTTCTTGCTGGATCACTTGCATAAGTTGCCAACGGCTGCAGGGTATCGCCGGCAGAATAACCTGTCGGCATGGCATTATAAATGTTTGTTGTACTCTGTGCCAGGTTATATAAGGTATCAACCGTGTTAAATTGATAATAATGAAACAATTGCCTTGCCCATGATGAATCTGCAGGCCAAAGATTGTTGAAAAACCCAGCTGCCGTAGACGAACCCATCACACCGATCTTTTTGTGTCCCGTGTTCATGACAATGGTTGGACTAATCTTAAAACCACTAATATAATTGTAAGTGGATGCCCGAACCATCTTTATGGTAATTTTTCCAGTCACGGGAGCAATGGAAGAAAAATTGGCCACGTTCGTAGAATTGTTATCCGTCGGCACGGTTATCGTCTGGGTGCCGATGGTAAACAGTGTTTTCTGGCCGTCATTCCTCAGCCTGCTCGCATAGAATTCAAGATCGTATTTTTGGCCATTGTCGAGTCCGCTAATGGTCAGGGTTCTCGCACTCGATGCATAGCTGCTGTAGCGCAAAACAGTATCAGGACAAATCACCGCGTTTTTCGTGTAAGCTGCTCCGTTATCGGCAAGTCCATCCTGCCCACTCAAAATGGCACTCACGGGGCTGCTGGTTTCATTAGCATAATTGAAGAAACCGGAAGGGATATTGGTTTTTGCGCCGGTTCCAACATTCCAATTGTTCCATTGGCTATTCCTGAAAGGGTTTGTTCCGCCATATAATCTGACATTAATGACATTTTGCGCGAAGCAGGAGGCGCACAGGAATAATAGCAAGATTAACAGTAATTGCTTCATCTTTCTGGTTAATTGGGGAATTGGGGAATTGGAAAATTTTGAATCGGTCTCCGGTAGGCAAATTACTTTTCGAAAGTAAGCTTAATTTCACCAGGAATCTACAACATTTTTTGCAAATTTGGTTAGGCGGATTAATCATTTCATATTCTTCGTTTCTTTTGGATATCGATCTTATTGGAAGGCGGAGGTTTTGAATACGATGAGGAGGTCCGGGAGCTTTATGTGGATGAGCCTATTATTGGGCTCCATGAGCCCATTATTTAGATAATTTGATGCTTGTGAGCCCATTTTTACTCAACCTTGAGCCTATTATTAGTGTGCCTCTGCCCCATTTTGTTCTTTCAATTTAGGGATATATACATGGGCTGGTTCCAAGGGATGCCTGGTGATGGCAACTCGGAAAATGCATCTTTTTTTGGTAAATGCTGTTGTTGTGTATTTGACTTACCGCCCGGAGCTGGCTTCGGTCAAGGAAACTGCCTGTTTTTGCGCGGCAAAAAGCTGTCTTGCTTTGGCCTGATTTTTGGAAGCTATTTTAGCAGACAAGTGGGAAAACTTACTACAAAAAGTATTTTTTTTAAAGGTCTGTAACCCATGTTCATTCCGATTGTTACCTTTTTCTTCCCGAAGCTGAGCTAAAAAATACATTCTTCCTTCGATATTCCTTCGATATTCCTTCGTTATTCCTTCGTTATAAATACACCGAAAATAGGCCTTAGCCTAACTCTACCATTTGGCGAATGGCAACCAGCATCGAGTTCGCCCTTCAGCATTCTGAGTGTTCTTAAAGGTTAGCAAGACAAATCCTATTCCTCACTGCACCATAAACTGTTTTACACCTACACGTCCGTTCAATTCGTATTGAACAAAATATGCTCCTGGCATTAAACCATTCACGTCGTATTGTTGGCGACTAGAGTTATCCGACCAGACTATTTGCCCTACAGCATTGATGAGGCGCACAGCCTTGGGTTGCATCCCGGTAAAATAAACTGTCGCTCCACTATTTCTTCCAACAACATATAAATCATTTACGGCACTTACTTTGCTTACTCTAACGATAGAAGAATATAATGTCTGACCAGACAATTCAGTCGTTTTTATCCGGTATAGTCTGGTAGTGAACGCTCCATCCTGATCATTGTACCGGTACTTGTACTGGCCGGAAACCATTGAACCCGGAATCTGTACGACTTCCTTCCAGGTTCGCCCGTCAGGACTGCTTTCTACCCTAAAGCTCGCTGATTGTTCGTTTTCTTCAACTATCCATTCCAGTAAGACATGATCTCCACTCCAGTGTCCTGTAAAGGAGAGTAACTTAAGAGCAAGCAATCCGGATGTATTCATAGCAGTAGCTGCGATGAATATCCGGTTGGTGGCCGGCTGTTGCACGAAATGCGTGACCAGGTTTACAGCACTGGATCCTGATACCAGCCATACAGCGCCCGTCGTAGAATCCGCATATTTTAAAAGGCTTTCGGTGTTACCATTTAATTCTGAAAGGGCATAATATATCTTAATAGTGCCCGAAAAAGTAATGGGACTGTTGAGGTAATATACCCGGTTGATGCTGTTGAATGGGCCACCTGTCACGGCTACCGGTGTTTCCAGCAAAGCATTTGAAGCCACAGTAAAATTGCTACTGGGTATGAGCACAAGGCTGTCGGCGCTGAATATAGTGCCAGTTAAGATGGTTAGCGTACTGGCAGCACCTACTGAAAATACATTGTGCTGCGCTCGGACCATGGAGGAGCCACCAATGAACAGTATTAAAAATGCAATAATTCTCATGCAGCTTCTTTTATTTGCAATTATGATTTTTTAAGCTTGTTCACTTCTTTTTTCATTTCAGTCATTTCCTTTTTCAGGTCTTCCAGTTGTTGTTGTTGTTCTTTGATGGCATTGATCAATACCGGTACCAGTTCAGCGTAATTCATCCCCAGCATTTCCTTCTTCTCATCACCGATAACCACCTCTGGTATAATTTTCTTTACTTCCTGCGCGATCAATCCAATTTTTTGCATCGTAGCATTATCCTTCCATTTGTAACTTACCGGTTGCATTCTCATTACGTCCTTTAAGCCATATGGCAGGGGATGGATATTTGTTTTCAACCTGCTGTCTGAAGT
>DATHGW010000392.1:0-7159 GCA_035317445.1 Puia sp. | reverse complement strand
AAAGGGTGATGAACCTGCGGCAGGTTGACCAGCTGATGTATTAAATAAGTATAGCTTTCGATATCAACCATCTTTGCCGTTTCGATCCTGTTAGCCTGTACACAGGCGACGGACACGACAGCATCAACCGGCTGACCATCTTTCCCCGTTAAATTGATCTTTAGATTTACTTTTTCCCTGGTACCGTATTCATTGCTGTCGCTGCTGATCTCAATCAAATTTCGATCCTCGTAATGTGCAAAACAAAGCCGCTCTGCAAGAGGGATTTTGTAATCGTCGAGTAGTGTAACGGTAAATACGCCCTTGGGCACAGTGCTGAGTGGGATTTTTATGGATTTACCAGACTCTCCTTTTCTGACACTATATGCTGCCAATAAGGTTTTATAATCATGTAAAACCAGCCACAGATCTCCTGCTGCCTTACCTGCGTTTTTGAGTTCAATATTGATCGTATCATTGGCAATGGCATTTAAAACAGTCAGGACAGGCATTACCGGTACAACGGCAGGCAACCTGTATTCCACATCTTTGGACGGATCGTACAAAAGTTTTACGGTATAGCTTTTTTCTTTTTTGGCAGTCAGGCTAAATCTGCCCATTCCATCAGCATTGGTCGTTATGGTATCAATCACGTGCCCGTTCTCATAAAGAAAGCCGTTTGCCTGTAAAGGTTCGCCTTTGTCATTTTTTACTTCCCAGCCTACAACCATTGGAGTTCCATCTACCAGGTTACCTCCTTCCGGATAAAATTTAACCTCGGCTTTTTGTTCCCTCACAGGCAGGGCGAACACTGCGTTATTAAATAAAACTCCATTTTTCAATTCAACATGCAGCAGATTGTTTCCGGGGGTTATGTCTTTATCAGGTAAACTAAAAGATGACTCACCCAGCTTGTTTGTTGCTCCGGTATAGGTGGGGCCATTGGAACCGATATCATAAGTAAATTTTGCTTTTTTGAGACCCTTATAGTCTTTGGTATATGCTTTTAACAATACCTCCTCTGCATTATTATTAACAGCGTCAGCATGAACCAGGTTCAATGATAACGCAACATCTCCCTGAATCGTTTTTATGGTTACAGGCTGAATGAACACATCATCAGGATATCCGTTCACGATGTGATTGGTGTAGGCCACAAAACTAAAATTGCCAGGTGATAATGAATCGGGTAGAAACATATTGCCGCTGGCAAGACCATTTTGCATGACAAATTGGTTTTCCGCCCAAATGGTCCTGTCATTATTCTTAATCAGGAAAACAGATAAGGTATTGATTGAATCCGTGGAAACCCCGGAGTAGAGCAAATAAGCCTGGAACCATACATTTTCAAAGTTTGAATAAACCGTTTTATCAAAATGGACAAATAGCGTTGCAGATGGATTGGCCTTTGCATACTGATCAATTTTGGCCGCTACTGAATCGATGACGCTTGTTTTGCTTTGTGCATTGGATAGACAGGAGACATGCAGCATAACAAGACAGCAAATCCATTTAACTACAATATGGAAAGTTTTATTCAACGGCAGCAAGATTAGAACTTTTGCTTCATAAAAACTGTTTACCGGTTAATTAATTGCTGCATCTGACATAATCTCTCATCTGGATATCAAACCTCCCTTCAGTAACAACAAAGGAATCAGCGAAGTCGTACAAATTGAACGCAAACTCCCCGGAAATAATTTTTTGAAGGGTATCGAATTTTGTGATCTGAAAATAATGCGGTGATCCGCGGCCTATACGATTCTGATAAGGGAGCCCATCGTCAAATTGGATAGTCAGCGAATCAATGATGTTTCCGGTTCCGGACAGGTAAAAAACCGAAGATGCGTGGGAGAAAATGTCGAAATGCGTGCCATCATTAGCCGAATTGCCAACATGAATAAAGAAAACAACCGGAGCAGCGCTACCTGGATTGACTGGAATCGTACTGTAGATCATCTCCCTTGCAGCGGTGTTAAATCCAACTCGATTACAGCGGTAATAGGGCACCCAAAGCTGACCATTCATTTTACACCCAAATGTATTTTTTCCTTCCTGGGTAATGGGCGGAAGCGAGGTGGGTTGATTTGATTTACGACAATTTCCTGCAAGAATTGCGGAGACAATAAATATATAGACGGTTAACTTTTTCATTCGGGCAAGTGGTAACGCAAGGTTTGATGTAAATTAGCGATTAAATTCAGATATAAGAATCGTTAAAGTCCTGGCAATGCAGCTATTAAAAAAATAATAATTGTTATGTACCCAATTTTCATCACTTCTTTATCCTCCCCTTCTCATATTTCTCAATCTTAATAACTTTGCCAGAAATATCATAATAATACCATTCTCCATCCCTCATAGGTCGATAATAATATTCCGAAGTAGTTGGTTGTTCTCGCGTCGAATGCACTCTCATTCCCTTTCTAATGATTTTGGAAGTATCGGTTTTGACAAGATTAGTTTCTAAGTATTGACCTTGAATAAACAGGCCATTTACCGTATCCGAAAGTCTGAAATTTAAGGTGCCTCTTCCACTTGTATTAAATATCTTGATAGATTTACTTTCATTGCATTCACTACAATATTGATTTACAGACGAAGAGTCACGATTATTTGAGGCATACAGGAGATATCCATTCGAAACATCAAGGTAAATTTGATATTTAAAATAAGTAAGTTGACAATATGCGTTACTTAGAAACATCTTTACCACTAGACTAGACAACATAACATATTTCATAAAAAAATATTAAAAATTTGTTATTCCTGTAATCCTAACATTTAAAGTTCGACTACCGTTTAAATATCTCCAAATAGGGTTTCGGTTCATTTACAATTTTTAACCAAGGGATGCCTCTCTTTAGAAATGGGACTTTCAAGGACAATGGTATCAGGAGAATAGCTGACAACCATTCCCTTGGCTCCCAAAATATAAAGCACAGTGTCCCCTTCAAGCTTCCAATCTAAGGAAGTAGGAATATTGTCATCAAATTCATATTTATTCCTTATTCCCTTTCTACCATAAAAGAAGTATTCGCACTTTCATAACTGCCTCGGCAAATTCCCAACAGTACTTAACATTTCCAATTCTTAATAATAAGAGTCGTTTTAATTGGGAAAAATTAGAAAAACACGTCCTCAAGTCTGATATCGACCGATTTATTCAGGATCGCCCCAAGGATTTTGAAGCATACAGGCAAAAGGATAATTGTTGTGGAGTCAACTTTGATAGCTTATACAACGACTTACATTTTCTTAATTTAAATGGCGATGGTAAAAATGACGTGATTTTTGACGGTCAAACCGCCGGAGAGCCAAGGGAAATAGAAATTTTTATAAATAATGGAATCCATTACAAAAAGGCGTTTTCAGTCATGCAGGGAATTGTAAAATTAAATTGGGAGGGAGGCCGCCTATCAAGGATTTATATACGAGATTGGGGTTGCTGTGATGCTTATTTGGAATTTCACAAAATATATAACATCAATTACAACAAAAGTAATGACCCAACCTTCGAGCAAATTTATCAGAGTATTGTCATTTATGAAGCCATATTGCCTGATTCAATTCTTGAATCGCCACTACGGTTTGAAGTATTGAACCAAGCCTACAATATTCGCAGCGCACCCCAAAAGGATGATTCCTCCTTTCAGCATTGGAATAATGATGGGGATACGCAAAGCAGAACTTATCATGGCAATATCATTGGTAAACTTGTGAAGGGGGCGAGAGGTATGGCCTTGGCAAAAACTGTAGATACTTCTGGGCGGGAATGGCTTTACGTTGAAATTGATAAAGAATATCTGCTGGCAAATGACATCATTTACTCTGAGAATAAATTTCCAACTAAACTAAAAGGATGGATTAGCGGCTGTTTCGTCAAGACTTCATAGCAAATCGCCATGGCCCGGAAATAATGGGGCTGAAATAAACAGATTTTCAATTAAACATCCCTCTTTCATCGCTATAGTGCCCGAATCTTTTGCCGTCTAAGGACTTTATTTTAAGGTCATATTTTTAATTATTGCTGGTTTTATATGTTTTATTATGCTCTTGCGAAAAAGGCATATTAATTCATAACTAGTAGGATGTGTAATGCGATATGAATCACTATCCCGCCCTTACATAAATTCAAGCGGGGTTTTAAGGCTGATACCCTTGATAAAACACAAAAAAAACACTATCTTTATTATGCTATGACGAATGTTAAACAACTGGCAGAAACAGCTACAAACGCTGTTTATTCCCTTCGTAGATCCAAGCTGAAAAAAGGCATTCCTTTCATGATCAATGCCAAGGACCTGCCAATCGGCCAATGTTATCTGGAGTACCCAGATGGAAAGATTCTGCTTGTTGAACTTGACAAGACGGGCAATGATTTTTACGTGGTCCGTGAACTATCAGAACAGGAGCAAAGTTCTCTTCGCAATAAATTCCACCTCCTATAGCTTCCAATGCCTTCCTTGTATATCATTGCCGGTTCGAATGGTGCAGGTAAATCAACTTTCGGAAGCATTTATGTCCCCAAAGATGTATTAAACGGCGTTCCAATTTTTGATGGCGATAAACTCTTTGTAGAAAAGCGAAATGAACTTTGGAACTCGGGTATCAGATCTCCCAAGGAAGCCAGGAATCTGGCGTATGAATTTGTTACAAACACTTTTGATGAACTGGTTGAGAAAGCCATAACAGCAAAAAGCAATTTTGTTTATGAAGGCCATTTTACCAATGATGCAACCTGGGACATTCCGAAACGTTTCAAAGAAGACGGTTTTGATGTTAACATGGTATTTTTTGGTTTGAAAGACGTGGATATATCAGAATTGCGCGTCTTGGACCGGGTAAAGGAGGGAGGACATTTTGTAGACAGGCTGACAATAGAAAGCAATTTTTACGGCAACCTGGAGAAGCTTAATCAATACTATCACCTAATCGATAATTTGCTAATTGTTGACACAACAGTCGATCATATGGTAGTTGCTCACATAATTGAAGGTAAATGTAGACTTTCATTACATCGGGACCAATTGCCAACCTGGGTTACTCAATACCTGCCAAGGATCAGTGCATTAATTCCATAAAATGATCCCAAAGACCGGAATCCATTGAGCGCAAAAGCAAGACTGTTCAAATGAAGTCGTAAAATAGGGCGAACGTCCCCTACTGCACAATAATCCCATTCTTCACCGCAAACATCACCAACCCGGCCATTGACTTGGCCCCGGTCTTGGTTTTCAGCTTGTCGCGGATGGCCTCTACGGTCCTCGGACTGATGTCGACGAGATCGGCAATTTCCTTAGTAGTTTTCTCCTCGCACATCATCTTCAGAATGGTCAGCTCCTTTTCGGTGAGGCTGACTTCCTGTGTCGAGCCCGCTTCGGTTCGCTTGGTGCGCAGACCGGTAAGCAGGGCTTTATTGGTAAGTTCGTTGAAAAAGAATTCCTGTTCATAACAGGTCTTGATGGCCTGGTAGATCGTTTCAGAATCCGAGTTCTTGGTGAGGTATGAATTGGCCCCGATCTCCATCAGTTTGGAGATCATGGAATGGTCATTGTGCATGCTCAGGATGATCACTTTGATACCAGGATACAGCTTCCTGATCTCGGGCAGGGTGGCGATGCCGTCCATAATGGGCATCTGGATATCCAGCAGGATGACGTCTGGCTCCATGTGTTTCAACAGGTTAAGCAACTGCGCGCCGTTGTCGGCCTCGGCAATCAGCTCCACGTCTTTCTTGACAGATAAGGCAGCCCTCACACCTGATCTGAACAGCACATGGTCATCCGCGATAATTACTTTAATGGGTTGGTTTAAGTCGGTTTTTTTCATACGATTTGACATTTCAGTGCCTGACCGTGCACAAAATGGCCGGTCTTTCACTCCCCCAAATTGATGAATTTTTGTGATACTTACTATAGGAGAATTACGAAATTATGCGATTTCGGATTATACTAAAAACATATTTTGGGCCGCAGTTTTCCTAAGGGCCAATAGTGGTTCTACCTGTTGACCCTGTGTTATTTACGAAGCAGTGCGTAATTACCACACATACAAAATCGGGCGTTCCTCCGATTGTTCACATAGGTATTAACATATATTTTTGAATAGAAGTTGATTGACGAGGAATTAGCAACCTCAGACTATCCAATGTCCTAAGATTACCGTCCATTTAAAAATTTGTCCAATTATCCTTTCGAATGCCGTGCAAAGTCCAATGTCAATCAACTTTATTTCTTTTCTCTGCTAACCCTTCCAGATACCCGCCACCCTCTGAAAATCCGATCCAATATCCAGTCCTTTGTAAACAAACTGATAAGTCCTTTGAAAACCGCATACTGCCGCCTGACCTATGAAAATCACCAGGCCCTGTTAAGGGCCATCCGTCCATATCCTTGATAAACCTTATCCTTATTTTTCTGATCGTCCTGGGATTCAAGTTATCTGCCTGCTTTTTTGTGTCAATGGACAGTGAATGAAAACAAAAAAGCAGGCATTTTTTTGTCTGAGACTGAATGGCGTTCCTGATTATACTCCTCCGTTAAAGGCCGGTACATTAAAATCCTTATTGGCTCTAAGTGTTTATTCTTCGCTAAAAAAGGTGTTTTCACTGCTTTCTTCGGCAACAAAATGATATATTTTTATTGGATCGACTTGATTTAATTCTGGCAATACGGATTCTCGAAAGACTTATCACAATGGTCCTAATGTCATTAAAGTATGAAAAGTCCTTTAAAATTTGATTTGTTGTCAAATTCAAAACTTGTCATTCGTAAAAAATCATTACATCCTATGTCTCAAAAAATAAGCCTCGGAGGTTATAAATTTGGTACTAGCCGCCTATCGGCCGATGAAGTGCTAAACCCCTTTTCAGTCCTTCAAGATTATTGCATCGAGAACGAATTGGGTGAATTAAAAAATCGGTTTCTGAAAGTAATTGAAACATGCATGTTGGAGGACGATATTTTTAATAACCCCGAAAATAGAGCCCAATTATGGAATTGGTACAAAAACACAGAAAAGGTTATTGAAGCTATTTTTGAGCTTACAAAATCAAAAATGTTTGCCTCTCGCTAACCTTCAATCAAGATAAGAATTGAGTTTGATTTTTTGGTTTCTTGACATACTTGGAGCAATATTTATTAACCGAATTACTAAACATCATTCAAACTAAATGATA
>DATHGW010000391.1:0-2327 GCA_035317445.1 Puia sp. | reverse complement strand
CTACAGCGTGTAAGTTAAAAATGAGCTGGTAACCTGGCGGCAACTGGCGGATCAGTTCAGCCAATTCTTTTGCATGCAGTGAAGCTTGCGGGTCATCCTTGGTCACTGGATGGAGGCCAATATCTGTAAACGACAATTCATTCTGATAGCGGCTGTTCTTCTTTAAATAGTTGATGGCCGAGTTGACCATGATCCTGCGGATCCACCCCCCCAGTTCTCCCTTGAATTTATATTGTTCCAAATGCCTGAAAACTTTCACAAACCCTTCCTGCAAAATATCCTCGGCATCAGCCATGGACTTGGTATAACGATAGCAGATGGCCAGCATTTTATCAGCGTAGGAGTCGTAAAGCAGCTTTTGGGCGGCAGGAACTCCTTTTAAACAGTCTTTTACCAGCTGGTAATCGTCCATCAGCATGTATTGCTTTTATCTGACAAATAACCGGCAACATTCGTTGCATTCCAACCCTTTTTACCTGTTTCCCCCCTTATCTTTGACTGCTATGCCTTTATCTTTAGCAGAAAGAGACCAGGAGGTCATCTGGCATCCCTATACACAGCATAAAGACAGGTTACCCTCCATTGCGATCGTTTCAGGCAAGGGAGCCAGCCTGTATGACGAAAAGGGCCGGGCCTATCTGGATGCCATCAGCAGCTGGTGGGTAAATATTCACGGGCACGCCCACCCCTATATTGCCGAAAAAATCTATGAACAGGCAAAAAAACTGGAGCATGTGATCTTTACCGGTTTCACCCACGAACCGGCGGTACGACTGGCAGAACGGTTATTGCCCATTCTGCCCGGGAATTTTTCCAGGATTTTTTATTCCGACAATGGATCCACGGCCGTGGAAGTATCCATTAAAATGGCCATTCAATATTGGCAGAACCAACCGGGTACCGCCCATGCGCATACGCGGAAAAAAATACTTGCATTCAGGAATGCTTATCACGGAGATACCTTCGGCGCGATGAGTGTGAGCGACCGGGGGATCTTTACTATGGCCTTCCGGGATTACCTGTTTGAAGTTATTTTTATCGACACGCCTTCCATAGACAACCTGGATCAGGCCAGGTCAATCCTCGCTGCGCATGGCGAGAAGATTTGTTGTTTTATTTATGAACCCCTGCTGCAGGGGGCCGGCGGCATGAAAATCCATGACCCGCAACCCCTGGATGAATTGATCCGCGAGGTACAGTCGCATGGCATTTTATGTATCGCGGATGAAGTGCTCACTGGGTTTGGCAGAACGGGGAAATTATTTGCGGGCGAATACCTGCACAGCAGCCCGGATATGATTTGCCTCAGCAAGGGATTGACGGGTGGTACCATGGCCCTGGGCGTCACGGCAGCCTCTAAAAAAATATTCGATGCATTCCTCAGTGATGATAAGATGAAGACACTCTTCCATGGGCACTCTTTTACGGCCAATCCTATTGCCTGCACTGCCGCGCTGGCCAGTTTGGACCTGTTGGACAATACCGATTGCATGCAACGCATCCGGGCCGTTGAAGAAAAAAATAAAGCCATGGTTTCCCGCCTCGGTTCAGGATCCTCGTCTGTAAGGAATATCCGTCAACTGGGTACCATCCTGGCATTTGACATTGGATCCGGGAGAGACGGATACCTGAATCAGATCAGCGCCAGGGTTACGGAGAAAGCAATAAAAAACGGTATTTACCTCAGGCCCCTGGGAAATACCGTTTATTTGATGCCGCCTTATTGTATTACAGAAGCGGAATTGAATAAGCTATACGAATTCCTGCTTGAACTAACGGTTACCATCAACTGAAAGAAAAAGGCACCGATACCTGCGTCTGATCCCATTCAATGATCAGATCAGAAGCCGGCGCTTTGATGGTGAGCTGCTCAACCACAGAACCCAGCTTTTTAACGGGGACATCTACATGCAAAACATCTTTGTCCTTGTTCTTTTCATAATCAAATGCACCCCATTGCTTCGGATTTGAATTCAAAATAATGGTCCACTTGGTTTCATTGGGAATCACAAACAGGGAATAAGTACCGGCTTTCACGGGCTTGCCGCCAAAAGTTGCGTCCTTGGCGAAGGTAATGGTGGTGTTTTCATCTGCTCCACAGCGGTATACCTTTCCATAAGGTTCCAGGCTTCCGAAAATGGCCCTCCCCTTTTTGTACGGACGACCATAGGTCACTTTGAGATTTTTTGCTGTCAGGGTGTCGTGCGGACTCGAAGGATGCGATGGTTGTGCGCAGGCCACAATACCGATAAAGGCGATCGTTGTTAGAAGAAATAACTTTTTCATTTTGCAAAAATTTTAAGAAAGAATTTGGTTTAAAGTTATGG
>DATHGW010000390.1:0-2307 GCA_035317445.1 Puia sp. | reverse complement strand
AGATTGGCCCGGCATTCAGCCACGGTAGCGGAATCGCCCGGCCAGCCCGGGTTCAGCGTGTCGTAACCCTGTTGTTTAAAGAAATCCATCCAGGGTTGCCATGAGCTGGCATGGATCCATAATCCATGAATAAATACAATTGTTTTTTTTGCCATGTCAGCTGGTTTTAAGGGGAATTTGCGCTGATCAAGGTAACTCATTTTTTAGAATTTATTCTGCGCTTCGGTCAGCGACCGGAAAGGTTAATTTTCGCGGTACTATCGAAATTTAATATTGGGCGGATGATTTATATATTATCTTTAAGTTATCATTTCGTTACTAATATAAAAAACATATGGCAGAGAAATTAAAAGCGGCCCCCAAAAAGATCAGCAAGAAACAGGCCCGCCTGGAAATTTATAAAAAGCTTTCCGTGGTATTAGAGAGCTATAAAAATGGGGCTGACTCAAAAAAATTCGACCGCAAGCTGAAAAAGGCCAGTAAACTATTTGCTCCTTATATTGCCAAGCAGGGTAGCGTGGAAACAAGATAGCTCGTTTATCTTACTACATTTTCCGGTCATCCATTTCGCCTGAAGGATTAATTATTCGCTTTTGGTTGTTTTCATACGGTTATTTCTTTTTTAGATAACTTCAAGTATGAAAAAAATCCTGTTGCTGCTGTTGTTCCCATTGCACCTGCAATGCCAAAAACTACCGGACACATTAGCTCAAAAAATCGATCAGATCTTTAGTTCTTATACCGGTAACAGGCCGGGCTGTGCCGTTGCCATTGTAAAAAAAGGGGAACTGATCTTTCAGAAAGGATATGGAATGGCCAACCTCGAATATTCCATTCCGATTACTCCTGCCACGATTTTTCATATTGCCTCCGAGTCGAAACAATATGTTGCCTTTTGCATACTGCTGCTGGAAAAGGAAGGAAAACTTTCCATAGACGACGATATCCGTAAATACCTCGATTATGTTCCGGATTTTGGATATACCATCACGATCCGGCAATTGATCTACCACACGAGCGGACTGCGGGACCAATGGCAGCTACTGGCCAATGCCGGGTGGCAACTCGACGATGTGATCACCCAGGAACATGTGATTAAGCTCGTATCAAAACAGAAATCACTCAATTTTATTCCCGGGGAAGAACATATGTATTGTAATACCGGCTACACCCTGCTGGCCGAAATTGTAAAAAAGGTAAGCGGGCTGAGTTTGCGTCAATATGCCGACAAATATATCTTTCAGCCTTTGGACATGAAGGATACTCATTTCCATGACAATTACCAGGAGATCGTTCCAAACCGCGCCTACTCATATACACCCGCCTCGCAAGGGTACCAGCATGCCGTGTTAAGTTATTCCATTGTTGGAGCAACAAGCCTGCTGACCACGGTCCTTGATGAAATCAAGTGGCTGAATAATTACGAGACCGGAACAGTTGGCGGAAAAGATCTTATCGCAAAAATGTTCCGGACCGGAGTATTGAATGATGGCCGGAAATTGAATTATGCCTTTGCCCTGACCATCGATAAGTTTAATGGATGGATGCAGATCGGTCATGGTGGCGGGGATGCCGGTTTTCGTACTTATGCCTGCCGTTATCCTGAGAAAGATCTTGGCATTGTAGTTTTCAGTAATAATGGCGCGACCAATCCCGCCGGTCTCGCAAGACAAGTGGCCAGCCTGTTGATCACAGATACCAAGGAAGAACCAAAACCTTTGCCCTATACGCATTATGCCGACAGTAATTTTCACAAGCTGCTGCAGGGAAGGTATTATTCTGAACGAGGGGACCTGGGAGAATTCATTTGGCAAAACGGGAAACTGAAGAGCCGCAACTTCGGGCTGCCAGGCACAAACGATGGCAGGTGGGCGGTTATCGGTAACAATCGATATTCTATGGAAGATGGCGGACCCGTACTGATCCTGGATCGAAAAAACAATTTCAACGATTCCGTCATGGAATTCAAAATAGAGCGGACGGTTAATACCATCACATACAAACGTCAGCCTAAAATCGCGACTCCGGTCACAGCAGAATTTGCAGGAAGATATTATGATGATGAAACCGAAGCGTTTTATAGGGTTGTAGAAAAAGATGGTCAACTAACCCTCGAACACCGCAAATTCAGCAGCGTTCCACTTAAGAATATTGCTCCGGATCAGTTTACCTGTCCGCATTGGTGGATGAGCCATATCCGGTTCATCAGGGATTCGCAAGGAAAGATCGTTGCATTCGAAGTCAATGCCGGAAGAATTCAGCATTTAAGATACGACAAAATAAAAACAGGTTTAGCGCGCTACAAAA